>JAJZQA010000074.1 GCA_021810985.1 Deltaproteobacteria bacterium | reverse complement strand
CAGACGGAGTTGCAGCAGATTAACCCTAAGTCCGACAGACTCCTCTAGTCAACTTTCCGCCATGACACGAACGAAGCTCAATATGAAACGTAAGGGGTAATCAGGCATCAGCAGGCGGTTGAAAAAACTAGTGTGGGATCAAAAGAGGAAAAGGTTATTACTCACCAGAATCAGCTTTATTATTTCTTTCATAGAGCTCAATTTGCTCCTGCAGGGAAAGTTTCCGGCATGAGCGCCCTTTCTGGCGAAGACACATCCCGCAGCGGCTGTCACTGCACCACTGACAACAGACACAGTCGGGACATGGGTGTTTTTTAGGAGAATCAGTCACGGCCAGACCTGCCCTTTCCCAGGGAACTTCCCGCGGCAAAAGTCCCGCCCCAGGCTCTCCGTCCTGAACCATCAAGAGCTTCACGAACATTTACGAGCAGTTCACCCGGTGTTAAAGGCTTCGATATCAGGGTGATATCCTCGGGAACAAACCCTTGCTTGGCAATGACATCATAGGTATGCCCGCTCATAAAGACCGCCTTGATATCGGGCCGTATTTTCCGGGCATCTTCATAGACTTGCTTACCGTTTTTCTTTGGCATGATCACATCAAGCAACAGCAGGTCAACGGTTTCGAGGTGTTCGCGAAATTTCTCAACAGCATCGTCCCCGTCCACCGCCTCTATCACTAGATACCCGTACTTCATGAGAATATGTTTGGTCAACATGCGGACAAATCTATCATCTTCCGCAAGCAGAATTGTTTCACGATTCCCCACCGGCAGCATGGTCGATTCAAGCCTCTTCCTTTCCACCGCGGATTCAACCAAAGGAAGATAGATAAAAAATTTCGTCCCGTGACCGGGCTCACTCTCAACATCGATATAACCCTTATGCTGCTTAATAATACCGAATGTCATGGAAAGCCCCAGACCGGTCCCTTTGCCCACGTCCTTGGTAGTAAAAAAGGGATCGAAAATCCGCTCTTTGGTCGAGGGATCTATCCCCACACCGGAGTCAGAAAAAACAAGCTTTGCATAATGCCCGGGAAGCAGTTGGCTTCGGGTCCCCTCGGGATTATCGGCAACAGTTGCCAGCCCGGTTATCACGTGCAAAAAACCGCCATGCGGCATGGAATCCCTCGCATTGGTCACCAGGTTGATCAGCGTCTGCTCAATCTGCAACTGATCGGCCATCACGATAAGCTCTTCCGGCGAGGTGTTGATTTGGAATTCAACATTCTCACCAGCAAGCCTCGCGAGCAAGGTTTTAATATTGAGAATTGTCTCGTTGAGATCCAGAGGGGCCGGATTGATGACCTGGCTTCTGCTGAAAGCCAGAAGTCTGCGGGTTAAATCCGCTGCCCGCTCCACACCTGCCACGATCTGTTCCACATAATTACGGATATGACCTTTATTCTTGATGCTGTCCCGGAGAAGCAGGGCGTACCCTTCGATAGTGGAAAGGATGTTATTGAAATCATGGGCGACACCTCCAGCGAGAGTTCCAATGGCCTCCATCTTATGCGCCTGTCTCAATTGGTGCTCAAGATTACCTTTTTCCGCTTCCCTGCTTTGCAGAGATTCCGCCATGGAATTGAAAGCTGTGGCCAGCTTGCCGATTTCGTCTTGAGTTTCAACAGGCACCTTTTCCAAGGGGGCGCCGCTCCCCATGACCCTGACTTTCTCCGTCAATCTGTTCAGAGGTCTGGTAACCCCTTTGACAACGAAAAAAACAATCCCGAGAGAAATAGCCAGGAAGACAAACGCTATCATGCTGCTGTTTATGAGAATTTTTCTGAGAGCATCATTCAATATATTCTTGTCGAGTACAACCCGCACGAACCCTACGGTACGTTCTCGATTCTCAAATATGGTATCGGAATAAAAAAGCGCCTCTTCATCAATATAGAGCGATCCGGCTCTGACCGGCGCCCAGATCTCCAGGGTAGTGAAGCCGCGATTGATGTACTGCGTAGCGGTGGATTTTTTGAGTCGTTTGAATAAATCCAGTTTTTCCTTGCTACTCAACGGAGTCACGCCGTTCTTTGTCTCGACGCCGCCCCTTTTCTTTTCCTTCAACATCTTTCCGCTGGAACTGTAGACAGCAACCTGTAGTACTTCGTTATTGAGAAGGACACCGTCAACAGGATCTTTCAGCAGGTCTTGATTCTCGGCAAAGACGCCAAGACGTACGGTATACGCCAAGGACTTTGCAAGCACTTCACCTTCACGCACTAATACATCTGTCAGGGATTTCCATTGGGTATGCACGAAAAACGCGGTAAAGGAAACAGAGAGGAAGAGAACCAGCAAAATAATGACCAGGAAAATCTTCACGGCAAAGGTTTCGCCCAGCTTATTCAGGTAATGAGATGATTTCATTCAGGCATCACCTCACAAACTTTGCTATGCCGCGCAGATCATCTTCAATAGTTACCTTGAGCTTCCGGGCAACGGCCTCATTGATAACAAGATCGGCGGTATCAGCCTCGACCGAGGAAATATCAGCAACTTTCTTGCCCGAAAGAATTTTCAGCGCGAGACCTCCGGCTTGCCGCCCCATCTCTTTGGCATTGATATCCAACGACATGAGTGCGCCAATTTCCAGGTATTTGGTTGAGAATGTGCAAACAGGAATCTTGCTATCAAGGGAATAAAGCATCATCAATTCAATTGTATCCGGCGTAACCACCGTAGTATCAGGAATCATCCAGTATGCGTCGATGGCCCCCTTCAGGGAATTAAGCGCGGCCGGAACAACTTTGGAATGGCTGATCTCTTTTGCCAGCAGATCGATTTTGAGTAGCTTAGCTACATTCTGCGCCCTTTTCACAAAAGAACCACTTTTTTTCGGATCATAGAGAAGACCAATCCGTCGGACCGAGGGAAGAACCCTGCGGATAGCAGCCAACTGTTTGTCTGGCGAGATCGTCATGCTGACCCCGGTGATATTTCTCTCATCAGGCACGATAGCGGCTGGATTCAGGACCATGAGGTATACTATCGGCACAGCCGAAAAAATCTTTACCTTCTGCAGAGCGTCCATGCCAATGGCAAGAATCAGATCCGGTTTACTGCCGGAGAGGTATTCGACTGCTCCGTTGCTCGTGCGGAAAACGTACTCGACACCCTTGCTCTTCGAATTAACCTGTGACTTAAAGCCGGAAAATGCATCAGCGTAGGGCTTGATTTTGTGGTTCTGAACGACAAGAATTTCCTGAGGGGAGGCCTTCGAAGCACCAACAAGGCACAAGAAGACGAGTAGGAATGTTAGGAATATTTTGTTGGTCATTTTTCGGTTCGTATGGACAAACGATTGGCGCTTTGGTATGTTTCGAAGTGACAAAAAAAGTAAAGAAATGCAATCGCTGGAAAGCTCCGACCTTTTTAAGGTAGAGGAGAACAATGTGCGAAACATCAGATCTTGTAACCTTGTTAGGGAGAGTACAGACTTGTCAAATTACCCTGCCTTCATTATGCACAGTTATCCCTTAAAAACAAGCCTTCTATTTCTCTGTTTCTGCCTGGGACTTTCCTCGGTTCCAAGACCTGCCGCGGCTCAGATTGACGAAGAGATGCAGGTTCTACAACTCTTTTACCAGGATAATGATCTGGTAGTTTCAGCTACGAGGACCGAGAAATCCATCTCACAGGTTGCGGAAAACATTGCCATCGTAACTGCCGACGATATCAAGGCGATGAATGCCCATACCGTTGCCGATGTTCTCAATAGCGTTACAGGGATTCACCTGCGCAATTCAACTGGACCTGGAAGTCCAGTATTCCTCACGGTCCAGGGTTCTTCCACCAATCATGTAACCGTCCTCATAGATGGGGTTGTGCAGAACAGCCTCACTGAAGGGATCTCAGAAGTTGGCAGTATGAGGGTACAACACATCGAGCGCATTGAAATCATCAAGGGCCCAGCCTCATCCTCTTGGGGATCGTCACTTGGTGGAGTCATCAACATAATCACCAAGTCGCCCGATGAATCACGTGAGTTCGGCGGCACCATAAGTGCCTCAATCGGCAGCCGAAACACCGGGGACTACCGGGGAGAAATCACCGGCACTGTCGGCAAACTCGGTTACTACCTGACAGGGGGCGGACTCCTTACCGACGGACTTCAGCCCCATTCCATGCTGCAGAGCGGAAATTTCTATGGCAAGTTGCTATGGCAGCTATCGGACAAGACTCTCCTGTCACTTACCCTCGACTACTTGAACGATTCCCGGGAGTTCGTCGACTTCCGCCCGTTCGCTGATTTTTCCGCGTTCAACCGCGACAACCGCTTTTACTCAACTCTTTCCCTGAAACAAACCTTGAACGATGAACTGAGTCTTGACCTAAATTTCAGGACGTTGCAGACAAAGACCGAGATCATATTTTCCCCCAACATCAGTGGCGATATCAGAGCCAACGAAAGCACTTTCGGCGGCAGCGCACGGCTCACCTGGGACCAGAAATGGCACACTCTCGGTTTCGGCAGCGACTTCGACTTCGGCACCTCGGATTCGCAAATGTTCATAACCGGTTCCCAACGCCTCGACAAATGGGCTTTCTATCTCAACGACACCATGAAGTTCGGCCGTTTTTCCCTGACCCCCGGCGTTCGCTATGACAACACCAGTACCAACGGTGATTTCTGGAGCCCGAGTCTGGGCGCCACCTGTACCATTGCCGACTCCACCGTTATCAGGGGTTATGTGGCACGGGGCTTCAATATCCCGTCGCTGGGATCAACCTTTGGAACCGGCCCCTCTACGCTTCCGAACCCATCTCTGAAGATGGAACAGGTCTGGTCCTATTCGGCCGGCTTTGAAACCGCTGCCCTCAAATACATCTTTCTGAAAACCACTTATTTCCGTCATGAAATCTCTGATGCCATTATTGGAGTTAACGTATCAATAGACTTCGACACCAACATAAATGCAGGTAAGCAGCGTCGGGAAGGCGTCGAGGTGGAACTTAAAACCATTCCAATCTTCAATGTATCACTCATGGGTGGTTTCACTTTTGTCAATGCCAAAGACAAGACCGCCGGAGAGGTCATTCAAAATGTGCCCCGTTATTCCTATGATCTTGGAATTCAATACGACAACAGCCGTTTTATCAAAGCACTCCTTAAGGGCCGTTACGTCGACTGGAACGCCTCTCCACTCTTTCAGGGAAAATATGACGCCCTAACCTGGGATATCAATCTATCCAAAGAAATAACCCTCACGGAAGCTGTCACCGCGGAGCTATTTTTTACGGCCCACAATCTTTTCAATGGGTCACAGTACCATTTTGCTGTATACCAAAATCCACGGCGCTGGTTCGAAGGCGGCATCCGGTTTACTTTCTAACCAGGTACGCAAATGAAAACACCCCGGAGACAAACTCCATGAAGATACTGCTCAGCTGTTTTTTCCCGGCCCTGCTGCTCGCTGCCTGTAACACTGCCCCCCGGCTCAAGGAACTCCCTCCGAATGCCATGGTTCTGGCTTTTGGCGACAGCTTGACCTATGGCACCGGAGCGTCACCCGAGCAGAGTTATCCGGCCATCCTGCAGAAGCTCATTTCCCGGACCGTGATCAACGCAGGAGTTCCGGGCGAAACAACGTCGGAAGGACTTGTTCGGCTGCCGCACTACCTGGACAGATACCGCCCGGCAGTGGTGTTGCTCTGCCTGGGGGCCAATGACATGCTGCAAGGACTTGACGAGGTGACTGCCGCGGAAAACCTCAAGGAAATGATTCGCATGGCGGAAAGACAGGGTGCGCAGGTTGTGTTGATTGGCGTCCCCAGACCGAATCTGCTCGTGTCTATGCCGGAATTCTACCGCCAGATTGCCGATGAATTCTCCCTGCCCTACATGGAAAACACCATGCGTGAGGTCCTGAAGAAGAATTCTCTCAAGTCAGACGTTATTCATCCAAATGCCAAGGGTTACCGGAAGATTGCGGAAGGGATTGCCCTGTACCTGAGAAAATCGGGTTCCCTGTAGGGAATCATGGGGCATTCCGTTTCACCACACGAGACTTCATCACGCACATGACAAAAGGTAGCATGGAACCAGCCTTCCACCCCAGCCTTTCACCTGTCCAGGCAGAGAAGAACCTTGCCACCCTGCTCGTCCGCGGACCAATCCATTATTCAGCCCTGAACAGGGCTATCGAACGTCTCGAAGTCCGCTTCCGGAACTACTGCGCTTTCTACTCCCACGGGCTTTGGGCCCCTGGTCTTGTCATCACAGGCGAGATGCGTGGTAGCACCGAACAATATCTGCCCATGGCTGAAATACGTTCCGCGTTCCGGCACTTTTTCTCCGCGACACTCCGGTATCCCCTGTCAGACGAGAGCAGCCCATTCCAGGCGGCAACAAACTGGCTCGACCTGCTTCAGCGCCTCCGCCTCTCGCAGGATTCAGTCAATCCGGCAATTCTCCTGAAAAAATTGGTCACCGATGAACCTGAGCGGATCCGCTTTCTATTCACTACCTTGCTGCCCCATCATCATGGCGGCTGCTTTCTCCGCTACCCGGAACAGTTGCATCATCTGGAAGGCTGGCTCCGGCGAAGAATAAACCATCTCTCCGAAGAGGTACGGGTGCTTGATGCAGCCTGCGGAACGGGTGAAGGAACCTATGACCTTGCCGGGTTGTTACTGAAATGCGGAATCCCCCCGCGCCGGCAACAGATCCATGGCAGTTCCCTGGAACCGCTGGAAGTCTTCACCGCGGCCCACGGCAGTTTTCCCCATGACCCGGAAAGACAGAAACATTTCCGGACCTCCGTGGAACCGCTTTACACCGCTCAAGCCACCGGCAACATGCTCTTCTTTCGGGACAATATCATGCGGTACCCGGCACAGGCCGAAAAACCTTACGACATCATTCTTTGCAACGGGATCCTCGGAGGTCCGTTTCTGCATGCCCCGGAGATGATTGAAAATTCAATAGCTGCCTTGGCAAAGAGACTTAAATCGGGTGGGATTATTTTGGCGGCGGACAAGTTTCACGGTGGATGGAAAAAGGAAAACCCACCGGCACGAGTCGTGGAAATCACGCAGCGGATCGGTCTTGAGGTTCACCACGGAGAATATGGTATTGCGGCAAATAAAAAGGCGGTTTGAGCAGCACGGGTATGAAGATTCATGACCTAGCAGGGAAAAGAGAGCATTCTGGCCGCCAATTTTGACTGGTACCCTGTAGCTGATGTTTTTTCACACGCACCCCCTCCAAACCTCTCCTTGACAGGGGAGAATGAAAAGCTTCCCACCTGTCAAGGGGGGATCGAGGGGGGTTAATTTCAGGTATTACATGGTACTAGTGGAACTCTAGCGCACCAAAAGACTTGAACCGCTCATCTCCGCCGGCTTGGGAATACCGAGAATTTCCAGCACGGTGGGAGCGATATCGGCAAGCACCCCGGAACGCAGCGTACACCCCTTGCCAGCATCACCGACCAGAACCAGGGGAACAGGATTGCAGGTATGTGCCGTGTGTGGGTTGCCGTTTTCATCAACCATGCTCTCCGCATTACCGTGGTCGGCGGTGATGAGCAGGCTTCCGCCCAGCGATAGAACCTTGTCGACCACGACTCCCACACATTGGTCAACGGCGGTAATCGCCTTCACTACCGAATCGAGAAATCCGGTGTGGCCGACCATATCAGGATTGGCAAAGTTCAGCACGATGAAATCGAAGCGCTTTTCATCCAGTTTTCCGACAAGTTCCGTCGCGACCTGAAACACGCTCATTTCCGGCTTGAGATCGTACGTGGCAACATCTTTCGGAGATGGGATAAGAACCCGCTCTTCACCGGAGAAAGGTGCTTCATTGCCGCCATTGAAGAAAAAGGTGACATGGGCATACTTTTCCGTTTCCGCGATCCGAAGCTGGCGAAGTCCGGCGGTACTGACCACTTCAGCGAGAATATTTTTCAGCTCCTCCGGGGCAAAGGCCACCGGCAGGCCGAAGGTCTCATCATACTCCGTCATACACACATAGGATGAAAACGCGGGCCGGAATGCCGGAAGAAATCCCGCGAAATCTGCATCGGTAAAAGCCCTGGTGATTTCACGCGCGCGGTCTGACCTGAAATTGAAAAAAATACAGCCATCACCATCCCGGATTGTGCCAACGGCGCCACTTTGATCGTGGATGACGGTCGGAATCACAAATTCGTCATTGATACCCTGGTCGTAATTTTTCTGTATGGCGTCAAGTGCATTTTCGGCTGCGGTTCCGGCCCCAAGAGCCATTGCATTATACGCCTTCTCAACGCGATCCCAGCGATTATCCCTGTCCATGGCATAGAAACGGCCCATGACGGTGGCAATCCGGCCGACACCGATTTTTTTCAGCTCGTCTTCAAGTGCGGCGACGTATTCGAGAGCGCTCTTCGGGGGGTTATCGCGGCCGTCAAGGAAACAGTGGACAAAAACTTCCTTGATTCCCTCCCGTTTGGCGAGTTGCAGGAGCGCATAGAGATGTGTGTTGTGAGAATGGACTCCGCCATCGGAAAGGAGGCCCGCCAAATGAATCCGCCCCCCGGAGATCCGGGTTTTCTCCAGACAATCCAGCAAGACGGGATTCCGGAAAAAAGAGCCGTCAGCAATGGCCTTGGTAATGCGGGTCAGATCCTGGTAGACAATGCGTCCAGCCCCGATATTGAGATGGCCCACTTCCGAGTTTCCCATCTGACCCTCGGGAAGGCCAACCGCCATGCCTGACGCCTGCAATTCCGCAAAGGGGTAATCCCGGCAAAGCCTGGTCATGACCGGCGGATTTGCCAGCGCTATGGCATTGTTTTCTTGACGTGGGCTGAGACCCCAGCCGTCAAGAATCATCAGAATCAGCGGTTTCGACATTGTTCCTCCAGTAGAATGACAGTATCCGAAAAGTCTCGGAAACGTACACTGTTGTAGAGTGCGGTGACCGGCTACAGAAAATACAGACGGGAAAACTTTTCTGACGAGGAAAAAGAAGCAGAGATCCACGACAAATTTCAGGACTAACGGGAAGAATTTCTCCCAGGACAAGGGATCATCTCTCCGGGAAGGTATGAGCCGGACAAGCGCCTAAAGTTTGCAGCAGGAATCCGTCAGTGATGATAGGGCTCACGATTCAGAATGGTAAACCCCCGGTATATTTGTTCCAGGAGAAATACCCGCACCATCTGATGGGTAAAGGTCATGCGCGATAGAGCTATCATTGAATCAGCCCGGGAGCGGAACTCCTGAGAAAAGCCGTACGCCCCGCCCACGGCGAAGACCAGTTCGGGCAGCGCGGCATCGCGGCTCCTGCCGAGAAAATCGGAGAATTCAGGGGAACTCATCGATTTCCCTTTCTCGTCAAGCAGAACCAGACGACCATTCTTCGGCAGCAGCT
>JAJZQA010000073.1 GCA_021810985.1 Deltaproteobacteria bacterium | reverse complement strand
GCGGGCCGAATGCCACATCCTCGAAGACCGTCTGGGCAAAGAGCTGGTCATCCGGGTTCTGGAAGACCAGGCCCACTTTCCGGTAGATCTCCCGCGGCGACAGCTTACCGATATCCTTGCCGTCCAGCAGGACTTGTCCTGCATAGTCCTTGATCAGCCCGTCCATCGCCTTCAACAGCGTGGTTTTGCCCGAACCGTTGGAGCCGAGAATGCCGGTGAATTCGCCGGGCTTGACATCAAAACGAATTCCGGAGAGGGCCATGGTGCCGTCAGGATAGCGGAATGACTCAATATGTATGGAAAGTCGTGGTGTGTTCACCAAAAATCCTTGCCTACCAGAGATAATTTGTGTGTAGGGGCACCCCCCTGTGGGTGCCCTGGGGTCCGGGCAGGCACGGGGGCCTGCCCCTACTGAAATTCACATTATTCAGATTTTCCAAAGCAGCCCCAGGCAGAAAATGAATGTCAGGGAAACAGCCACCTCCCTTATCCGGAACGGCTTGTGCTTCAGCATCGGCATGTTCCCGTCGTAGCCTCGTTGCTCCATAGCGGTGGTGATGGTGCGGCTGCTGTCGAAAGCCTTGATCACTAGGGTTCCGGCCAAGGTGCCAAAGGAGCGCAGCCCGGTGCGATAGTCGCAGTAGCCGAGCCGGTTCTTCTGGGCAGCATAGATCACCCGGGCATCGTCATGAATCAGAAAAAGATAGCGCCAGGCAAACAGGACGATATCGATGAAGGTCTGGGGAAGGCGCAGCCAGGAAAAGGCGGCCATCAGTCCGGTAAATGGGGTGACGCAGGCCAGTGCGTTCACCACCGAGACCGCGCCGATGATGCGTGCCGCGATCAGCAGCCCTTCCTGCCAGCCCTCCCGGTAGCCGGTGACCTCCAGGCCAAAGGTCGAAACGCTGAACAACGGGGAGTGCCCGGTGAAAAAGAGCTTGAGCAGCACAACCATGAAAATAATGAATAGCGGCTCGGCGAAGCGCAGGGCCAGGGTCTTCAGGCGGATACCGGAGCTGAAGCAGCAGCCGAGGCTGAGTACGGCAGCCGTGAGCGGCAGGAGAAAACCGCTGCCACTGATCACCATCAGCAGCAGTGCCAGTGAGAAGAGCAGCTTGACACGCGGGTCGATGGTGGCGAGGAAGGTGCCGCTATGAGGTGTATGGCTAAAGGTATGCATGGGTGATTTACCTGCTCGCCTGCTGCCGGCCGCTGTTTTTGTATTGACGCAAAAGAAGGTATCCGCCCCAGGCCAGCGCCAGGAGCATGAAGACAACGCCGATCATGAAGGTTGCTTTGGCGATAAGGTGATCATGCCGCATCCAGCCCAGCTTGGTGAGGAGCACCTCCCAGTCGTGGTAATCCTCCACTTCGCTGCCGGTCACGCCGCCCAGCAGCATCAGCTGCCCGGCACGGGCATCGTTCATGTAGGGTGCGATGTCGAGAAAGCTTTCCCCGAGCCACCAGAGTCCGACCGTTCCCCCGAAGGGATTTCCTTTCACCACGAAGGCGCAGAGCACGGCCAGCGGCGCCAGCCACTGGCCAAGTGTCCCCCCGAGCACTTGGAGAAAGCGGCCAAAGGGCGAGAAGAACAGGTGGCCGGCCTCGTGGAAGGGCAGATTGATCAGGTGCAAAATGGACTCACCCACGTAATTCGAGTCGATGGAGCTGGTCATGAGCCGGAAACCCCAGACCAGCAAAACCAGGTAGACCAGCGCGCGGCCGGCAACCAGCAGGCGGCTCTCGTCCGGGTCTACCTGCAAGAGACGTTCTTTCAGCAGAGCGGGCAGTGTTGCTACGGCTTCCGTTGAATCAGACTCAGGTGAATACTCCGGCAGCGGCAGTTCAGGTGGCGCAGGGTGAATGCGGGCAAAAATTACCCCGCACCATTGGCACACGCTGTTGCCGTCAGGCTGTTCGTGGCCGCATTTAGGACAGAGCATGATATTTTCCCGTCCACCTTACCATAACTTATCTGCTCTTTTTTCCCGTGCTTTCCGAACCCTTTGCTTTTCCTTCCACCAGCATCCGCCAGGAATAGCCGGCTGCAAAGCCGCCAACCGCCCCGGCAAGGAGAAAAACAAACAGGAGCAGATCGCCCTGGTCGGTATTAATCAGTGGATCACGGGCTTCACGCCCTTGTTCCGAGGCGAATTTTTCCACCACGGACTCATCGACGCCTGTCCAGCGGCCAGCGCCGAAGGCGCTGGGGCAAAAGGTCAGAGGGACGAGGCAAAAGGTTACCAGCGGTAGCAAAATTACTACTGCAAGGGACTTTCTGGTTTTCCCTGGACGCTGTACCCTGTGCACTTTTCCAGTATTCCTAGCCATTTTCCGCAGCCTCTCCGGCGCTGAGCACCCGCATTTTCACCAGGATATCAGGCCGTTTCCGGTAGAGCAGCATGACCATGCCAGCGGTCATGGCCCCTTCGAGGATACCGAGGGGCAGCTGAGTCGGGACAAAGGCGAGCAGGATTTTTTCCAGCAGCGGCAGAAACGGTTCGCTGCCCCGGATGCCGGAAGCCAACTCCACGGATGTTGCCAGGTAGGTGGCCCAATCCGCCTGGAGGCCGGCAAAAAAAGCGGCCAATCCGAGCGGGACGCCCATGGTCCGCAACCCCTTGAAGGTAAAAAAACCGGCGATGGAGCCGATTACGCCCATGGAAAATATATTGGCCCCCCAGGTGGAAAGCCCGCCATGGGAGAGGAACAGCGCCTGGAGCAGCAGGGCGACCGCCGCGATCAGTGAGCTGATCCAGGGACCGAGCAGGATTGCCGCCATCCCGGTGCCGCAGGGATGAGAGCAGGTACCGGCGGTTGGAACCGGTACCGGCATGCAGGAGATAATGAATACCACCGCGGCCATCAGTCCAACCAAGGGTTTGAAGGACAGATCTTCCTTCGCCAGCGCATTCAGCCGGTGGATGCCGAGGGCCACGCAGGGCAGGGCGAGGGCATACCAGAGCACTGCCCAGGGCAGCGGCAGGATTCCTTCGGATATGTGCATTGCCTGGGCCGGAGCGGCGACCAGCAGCAGGGTTATGCACAGGAACAATTTCACCATATAGAAACCTCAAATGTTTAAATCTTGTCTCCCCGCAGGTAGCCGGAAAACAGCGAGTTTGCTCCCCGCGAGGCGCAAAAGTCGCCGCACATGGTGCAGGTCTGCTCATCTTCCGGCATACGGCATTGCCTGATGGCCCGGGCGTCATTGGGGAAAAGCGCCAGGTTAAATTGTTTTTCCCAGTTCAGATCCCGGCGCGCCTTGCTCATTTCGCGGTCCCGTTCGCGCCCTTTCTCCGGATACTTGGTCATGTCGCCAATGTAGGCGGCGACCCGGGCGGCCTTGACCCCTTGCCGGACATCCTCCTCGTTCGGCAGGGCCAGGTGCTCCGCCGGGGTGATATAACAGATGAGATCGGCGCCATAGCGTGACGACTGGGCCGCGCCGATTGCGGCGGTGATATGGTCGAAACCGGGTGCGATATCGGTGGGAATGGGGCCGAGCATATAGTACGGGGCCTCACCGCTCATCCTCTTCTGGAGCTGGATGTTGCCTTCGATCTCATCCATCGGCACATGTCCCGGGCCTTCCACCAGCATCTGGCAGCCCATCTCGCGGCCGATTTCCGCCAGTTCGCAGTTGAAGAGCAGTTCCTGGATCTGGGCCCGGTCGGAAGAATCGTGGATCGCTCCGGCCCGCAGGCCGTTCCCCAGGGACAGCACCGTATCGTATCTCTTGAGGATCTCCACCACCCGGTCGAATTTTTCATAGAGGGGGTTTTCCCGGTTGTTTGCCAGCATCCAGGCAACCATGCTCACCCCGCCCTTGCTGACCAGACCGCCGTAGCGGTAGCCCTGGCGCTGCAGACGTTCGATGGTGCAGCGGTTGATGCCGCAGTGGACGGCCATGAAAGCCATGCCGTCGGCACACTGTTGCTCGATCAGGTCGAAGAGCATCTCTTCGTCCAACTTGTTCGGGTTGCCATACTTCCGGCCCGCTTCGCAAAAGGCCTGGTAAAGAGGGACGTTTCCCACCGGCAGGTCCACCGCGGCGATCACCTCGCGCCGCACCCGGTCCAGGTCGCCACCCACCGATAACTCCATCAGGGTGTCGGCCCCGGCTTCCTGGGCGACCTGTGCCTTACGGACCTCGGCGGCATAGTCGACGATGTCCGATGAGGTGCCGATGGAGGCATTTACCTTGGTCCGCAGACCCTTGCCGATGCCGACCACTTTTGGTTTGCGGATCTGGTTCCAGGGAATGACGATCTTACCTTCCGCCACCATGCGGCGCACAAAATCGGGGGAGATATTTTCATCTCGGGCAACGGTTTCCATCTGACTGGTCAGGATGCCCTCGCGGGCCAGTTCGATCTGGGTTTTCACAAAAAACTCCTCTGTGGTTGATCGTTTTTGAATGCAGCGCAGTTTTTCACAAATGCATCCGCCATTTCCGGGCGGCTGCCGAAGTGAAGGTGCAGGTACGATGCCAGGCAATTCCGGAAGTAATAGCCCTCCGCGGCGATTACCTTGCCGTTTTTGCTGACCTGGTACAGCCGTTCTACCTCGTGCGGCATTTCTTCCATTTCCGAATAGTGAAACTCGTGACCGCGGGCAATGATTCCTGCCGGGCCGAGCAGGGAATCTCCGGTAAGCAGCACCTGGCGGTAGCCAAGGGCCTTGCGCCGGGGCAGCATGTGGGTGGCAACGGGAAAGATGCCGACCAGCGGGGTCAGGTCCATGCAATCTACGCTGGGTGCATTCCCGGAAACGACCTGACCCCGCACTCCCCGTGTCAGGTAGATGAAACCGCCGCACTCGGCGTAGACCGGCATGCCTGACACGATCGCCACCCTGATTTCGCCGATCAGGCTCTGGTTGGCCGAGAGTGCCGCGGCAAAAAGTTCCGGGTAGCCCCCGGGGAGATAGATGCCGCTGATGCCTGGCGGTAGGTGCGGGTCGGTCAGGGGCGAAAACTCGACAATCTCGGCGCCGGCTTCCCGGAGCAGCCGGAGATTGTCCTCGTAGACGAAGCAAAAGGCTGCGTCCCGGGCGACGGCCAGCTTCGCGGTCGTTTTAGGGGTCAGGTCTACACATTTGACAAAACTATTGTCAGGTGTGTAGACCTGACCCCTAGAAGACAGAGACATCAGCTCGTCCAATTCCAGATGTTCACTGAATACCGTGGCCAGCGAATCCAGGAATCCCTCGGTCAGGGGCTGTTCCTCCGCGGTGACCAGGCCCAGGTGGCGGGAGGGGATGCGGAGTTGTTCATCCCGGGGAATGCAGCCGAGCACTTTCACTTCCGGCGCGGAGGCTGCCAGTGCCTCACGCAGGATCCGGGCATGGTTCGCGCTGCCGACGTTATTGAAGATTACCCCGGCAACCCGCACCTGCGGATCAAAGTTCACAAAGCCCTGGACCAGTGCCGCGGCGCTTCGGGCCTGACTCTTGGCGTCAACCACCAGGATCACCGGGCAGGAGAGGATTTTCGCCACGTGGGCGGTGCTGCCCTCTTCCGTTACGCCGTTGCTGCCGTCGAAGAGCCCCATGACTCCTTCGATCACGGCGAGGTCCGCTCCCTGTGTGTGCCTGGCAAAGGTTTCTCGGATGAATTTTTCCGGGCACATCCAGCCGTCAAGATTCACCGAGGGCCGGCCGGTTACGAGCCGATGCCAACCAGGATCGATGAAGTCTGGACCTACCTTGAAGGGCGCGACGCTAAGGCCTCTCCTTTTCAGGCATTCCATGATGCCCAAGGTCACGGTGGTCTTGCCCGATCCGCTCATGGGTGCGGCGATGACGAATGATTTCATGATGGTCACCCGTTCAGCAGCTTAATAACCGGATTCCCGTCCTCATAATAATCAATGATGTTCAGGCAGCCGTACTCCTGCTCGATCCGGAACATGGACGAGGGTGGTGCACCCACGGCGTCAAGCAGAATGATGCGGTTGACACCGCCGTGGCCGATGACGAACACCTCCTCACCGATATGGCGGGCGATAATTTCCTGAATCTCCGGAACTACCCGGTCGCGGAGGTCGAGGAGGTTTTCGCCGCCCGGGGCGCGAAACTCGACAAAACCTTTCAGCCGATTTTTCCAAGCTTCCGGAAACCGTTCGGCCAGTTCGGTAAAAGCCATTCCCTCCCAATCGCCGAAACTCAGTTCTCGCAGTTCCTTTTTGGCGTGAAAGGGGATACTCCGTCCGGCAGTGAGGATCTCAGCTCCCTGGACACAGCGGGTCAGGTCACTGGTATAGCAGGCAGATACCTGGACCTCCTTCAGCCGTTCTGCTAACAAGTGGTACTGGTCGAGGCCCTTGGGAGTGAGGGGAACATCCGTCTGGCCGTTATAGCGGAAGATCTCGCTTCCGGCAATTTCGCCGTGACGGATCAGATAAATACGTGTTTTTGCTTTCATAGGGAAAAAACCTTTAGTCCTGCGAGGGCTGCTATCAAGAGAAGAGAGAGCATTTCGTTCAATTCGCTGGTAAAGCCGATGATGTCTCCGGTAATTCCGCCCAGCCTCCGCTGAAACCAGGCCTTGATGAGCCAGGTGAGAAGACAGGCGGCGACGAAAATCCACATGCCCCGGGTGCCCATGAGCAGCAGGGAGGCAGCAAGGGTTGTCATGGTTGCCAGGAGCAGTTGCACCCAACCGGCACCACTGATGAACAGTGAGCCGAGGCCGTCACTTCGTGCCTGTCGGGCTCCGACGATCATGGAAACCTGTGCAAAGCGGGCCAGCATGGGGAAACAGAACAGCGCCGGCTGTTTCATGTCGGCTGGGATGGCGAGCAACGCCTGGTACTTGAGGAGCAGGGCCAGCACCAGACCGACCGCTCCCGCGGCACCAATATGGGAATCCTTCATGACTCTCAGGAATCGTTCCCGATCACCGCGGGCTGCCAGCCCGTCGCAGACATCGGCCAACCCGTCCAGGTGCAGGACGCCGGTTATAACCGCCAGGGCCGTAACAAGCAGCAGATCGACAACTCCGCGTGGTAGGGCCAACGAGAGGAGATAATTTATCCCCACCAGCAGCGCGCCAAGGGCCAGACCGGCCAGGGGAAAATAGGCCAAGGATCGGCCGAGGTCCTTCTCCTCGCAGCGCACGGAAAAAGGGAGCGGAATAATGGTCAGAAACTGAATCGCGATGAAAAAAAGCCGCAGATCAACAAACATCCTAATCACCAGCTTCCCGAAAAATAACTCAAAACCAAAAACTCAAAACTCACAACTGATTTCGGTTACCCCTGCTGTTCCGCCACCCCGGCTTCCGCAAAGGTCGCCATCTCTTTCATGATCTTCACGCCCGCTTCGATCAATCCCATGGCCAGGGCCGCACCGGTACCTTCGCCCAGGCGAAGTTGCAGGTCGAGAATCGGTTCGGCCGCCAGATGCTCCAGCATGTAGCGGTGACCGATCTCCACCGATTCGTGGGCGGCAAACAGATAGTCCTTGATCAGCGGATTCAGCCCGGCGGCGATCAGCGCTCCGGAGGTGGAAATAAAGCCATCGACCACCACCGGGATGCGGTTGGCGGCACAGCCGATGATCAGCCCGGCGATGCCGGCAATTTCCAGGCCGCCGACTTTGGTCAGCACGTCGAGGGCATCGGCCGGGTCCGGCCGGTTGACCTGGAGGGCCTGCTCGATGACCCGGATCTTGTGGGCCAGGGCTGTGTCGTTGATGCCGGTTCCCCTGCTGGTGACCTGTTTGACCGGCAGTCCGGAAATGGCGGCGATAATGGCCGAGGCCGCCGTGGTGTTGCCGATGCCCATCTCGCCGGTTCCGGCCATGGCGATGCCTTCTTCTTTGCAACCGTTCGCCAGGGTAATGCCCGCTTCCAGGGCCGCCAGCGCCTGCTGGCGGGTCATGGCGGGCCCTTTGGCGAAGTTGGCCGTGCCGCGGGCGATCTTGCGATCGATGAGTCCCGGCAGAACCCCGAAATCATAATCCACCCCCATGTCCACCACCCGCACGTCCGAACCTACATGGCGCGTCAGGACATTGATGCCGGCGCCGCCGCGGAGAAAATTGAATACCATCTGCGGGGTCACCTCTTTCGGAAAGGCGGAAATCCCTTCCTCCACCACACCGTGATCGGCGGCAAAGGTGAAGATGACTTTTTTTGCGGTATCCGGCTCCAAGGTGCCGGAGATGGCGGCAAAGCGCCGGGCAAACTCTTCCAGTCGTCCCAGGGAGCCGAGCGGTTTGGCTTGGTCGTCCAGCTTTGCCTGGGCATTTTTCAGCAGCTCCGGATCGATGGGGTGAATTCTGGCGAGGGTCTTCTGGAGAAGGGTCATGATGGGTGTCCTGTCATTTGCTGGTGAGTAGGGGCGATCCTCGTGATCGCCCTTTTGCCGGGCAAACACAAGGTTTGCCCCTACGAAAGATCCGGATCGCCCCTACTTTAGTTTCATCGGTATCCCGGAAATTGTTACGAATGCTTCATCAGCCGCCTCGGCCAGGATCTGGTTGGTGTGTCCGGCCAGATCGCGGAAGCTTCGTGCCAGGGCATTTTCCGGAACGATTCCCATTCCGACCTCGTTGGAAACCAGGATCAGCGGTGTCTGGAGTCTAGGGAAGAGTTCTGCAAGTGTCCTCACTTCCGCGAGAACCGGGTCAACCGCGTCGTGTTGGAACAGCAGGTTGGTAATCCAGAGAGTGATACAGTCAACCAGTATCGCCCGGCAGCGGCCATCCGCTGCCCTGATGGCTTCCACTAACAGTAGCGGCTCCTCCACGGTTTGCCAGGCAGACCCGCGTCGCTGCCGGTGGCGGTCAATGCGCACCGCCATTTCCCCATCCCGCGCTTCGCCGGTGGCGATATAACAGAGGGGCGCCCCATAGCCTTCGGCAAGCCTTTCGGCCAGGCGGCTTTTACCGCTGCGGGCGCCGCCAGTGATAAAGATGGTCGTAGACATAAAAAAACCCCGCCTCTCTGGTGAGAAACGGGGTCCTGAAACCGGTCGCTGGGTACACGTAGGGCTTCGGTGCCTCTCCCTCGGAGGTCCTGACTGCTTCGGCCGGGCAGGTTTCCTGACTTGCGGATCGCTTTACTTGCTGCGCCTTCCCGATCTGGCAACGTAGCCAAAAGTTCCAAGGCCGGGGTACGCGTCTTGTTAGCGTTCCCGGTTCCGTGAGCCTTTGATCTGTTGCCATCAGTTCAGTGGCGTTTCGTGCAGCGTTCATCACCGCTTACAGTTGCGGGGCAGTGAGGGTTTTTCACCCTCTTCCCTATTATCTCCGTAATTCCAATTCCCTATCAAGGCCCTCTCTGCGTTGGTTCGTCTTCGGCGGCTCAACGTACACTTCAGTAAGCCTCTCAGCCTCAATCCTCTCCGCCTTGAGATCATCCTTGTTCTGGAACTGGTATAAGAGCAC
>JAJZQA010000072.1 GCA_021810985.1 Deltaproteobacteria bacterium | reverse complement strand
CGAGCAAAAGAATAAGCAAGTTCTTCATTTAAATCTCCTTGGTTAATTTGTTGTAAGCGAATCCATCGCTTCGACATAATCGTAAAAAAAAGACGCACCCTATCAAAGGAGTAAAAAAGGTGCGTCAAAAGTGTCTTCACTCTTACGTTACATGACAAGAGTATTGGCAGCCATATGGCTTATCTTGTTTCGCAATGCTATATTTATGCCAGACTGATAAAATCCTGATAATGCAACGATATTACGATTTTTGACTATGGGGTAGCAATTGAAATGAAGAAAATTCCGCACTGACTGGAGAATATTCTTCGCTACTTATGTTTTATAATCATGGTAAAATTTTACAGCCGATATCTTCCGGTTACGACGAAAATGCCGAATATTCTTGCCGGGAGTGTCGAATATTCGGCACGTGCCGAATCGTTTCCATGCGCAAAGCACGTGGAATCAGTAGGTTGTTGGTATGGCATGACGTGTGCATTGAGATGAACAACTTTTGGATTTTCCTTGGAGCAGCCTATGAGACATCTGTTCGTTTCCGTTTTTTCTCTATCCTTTCTGTTCTTCGTGAACTCGGCTTCGGCTTCTGAGACCCGTCCCCTCGAGGATCTGGCGACCATGGTGGCGACCGCTCTGTCCAACAATCCGGAACTGAAGGCATCGAATGCCCGCTGGGAGATGTTCCGGAGCAGGATCGACCAAGCCCGCGCCCTGGAAGACCCGATGCTGATGCTAAAGCTGCAGAACTGGATGGTGGACGAGCCGTTCAACTCCAGGGTCGATCCCATGACCCAGCGGGTGATCGGCATCAGCCAGCAGCTCCCCTTCTGGGGGAAGCGGGACCTGCGCGGGGAGATTGCCTCCAGGGAGGCCGAATCCTACAAGTGGGGCGTGGCGGAGCGGAAGCTGGAGCTTGTCCGCATGGTCAAGGAGACCTGGTATCGGATCTACTATGTGGACAGATCCCTGGAGATCGTGGATAAGAACATAAAGATCCTCGACGACTTCATAACCCTGGCCGAGACGAAATATTCCGTGGGCCAGGGGGTGCAGCAGGACGTCTACAAGGCCCAGGTGGAGCGCTCCAGGATGCTCGACATGCGAATAACCCTGGAGCAGCAGCGCAAGACCCTACAGGCGAACCTCAATGCCCTCCTGTATCGGCCCGCCGATACCCCGGTCGCCGGGATACCCGATATCGAGATCTCTCCCGTATCCCTCTCCGGCAAGGAGCTCAAGGAGCGGGCCTCGGACAACCGTCCGCTGATCAAGGGGCTTGAGGCGCTCATCGGCAAGGGGGATGCGGGACTCAAACTGGCCAGGAAGGAAAACTACCCAGACTTCAACCTCTCCTTCGAATACATGCAGCGCGACCCGATCGGGGAGGAGCAGGGTAACGACATGTACTCGGCCGGCATCACCTTCAACCTGCCGGTGCAGAGGGCCCGGCGCCGTGCCATGGTTGCCGAGGCCGAGTCGGAGAAAACCATGGCGGCCGAGGAGCTGAAGGCGCTCAGGAACACCATCGACTCCGGTGTCGAAGACCTCCTCGCCCAACTGGATAGAAGAAAGAAGCTGGTGGAACTCTACAAGACCGGCATCATCCCCCAGGCGGCGCAGTCCCTGGAATCGGCGGTAATCGGCTACCGGGTCGGCAAGGTCGATTTCCTGACCCTGCTGGACAACCGGGTCACCCTGTTCAACTACGAGCGGGAGTACCAAGATTCCCTGGCGGAATACCAGATGAATCGGGCCCAGCTGGAGGCACTGGTGGGAGGAGAGCTTCCATAAGGCAGCGTTGAGTTATGAGTGCTGAGTTCTGAGTTAGTAAACTGCGAGCCAAGAGCTGAAAATATCGGGGGTCTATTATGAAAATTTCGAAAAGGACCGTAATCCTGCTGGTCCTGGCCATTCTTCTCGCCGTCGGCATAGGAGGAGGGTATATCTGGTTTAATTGGCACGACGGCCATGAGCAAGGGGATAAGACTGTCCAGGGTACGGTGCAATATACCTGCCCGATGCACCCCTTTATTATCAAGGACAAGCCCGGTGCCTGTCCCATTTGCGGGATGAGCCTGGTTCCGGTTCAGAAGGGTGGCGGCGAAAAGGGAGCAAAGGCTGAGAACGGCGAACTCTCTGAACTTACCCTCTCGCCAACCCAGCAGCTGATGGCGAATGTGGAAACTGAAGAGGCGCGGAACGAACCTTTTGCCAATGAGATTACCGCGGTTGGCATCGTTGCCTACGATCAGGCACGCCAAGCCAAGGTTACCGCCTGGATTGCCGGGCGTATCGATCGGCTCTATGTAACCAGGGTCGGCGACTGGGTCTCCCGTTCAAGGCCGGTGGCGGAAGTGTATTCACCGGACCTGGTTTCCGCTCAACAGGAATATCTCCTGGCCCTGAAGAGCCGCGCCACTTTGAAAGACTCGCCGATTGCCTCGATCTCCCAGGGCGGGGAGGGGTTGGTCGCCTCCGCGCGGCAAAAATTGAAATTGATGGGGGTGAAAAATCATCAGATAGCATCCCTGGAGCGCTCCGGAGAGCCCAACATCCGGCTGCCGATCTACACGCCGCTCAGTGGAGTGGTGATCGAGAAACTGGTCCTTGCCGGACAATATGTGAACGTCGGCGATCCGCTTTTTGCCATTGCCGATCTGTCAACGGTCTGGGTGGATGTGGAGGTCTACGAAAACGAGTTTCCCTTTGTCAAAATCGGACAAAAGGTCGAGTTTTCTTCCCAGTCGTATCCCGGCACGATCTTTACCGGGAAGGTTTCCTTCGTCTATCCGTTTCTGGATCCGAATACCAGAACCATCAAGGTCCGGGTCGAACTGCCGAATCCGGGCGGTAAACTGAAACCGGAGATGTACATGCGCGGCGTGATCAAGGTTCCGCAGGGGATGGGACTTACCGTACCGGTGACCGCGGTGCTGGATACCGGAAAACGCAAGGTGGTCTGGGTTGAAAAGAAGCCGGGCAGCTACGTGCCCCGTGATGTGACAACCGCCGATCAAGCCGGCGGGCGGGTCAGGATTCTTTCGGGGCTCACGGCAGGTGAAAAGGTGGCGGTCTCGGGCGGCTATCTCATTGATTCCGAGGCTCAGTTGAAGGGCGGAGCCGGCGGAGGTCACGAGGGACATGCCGGAACAACCGCAGGCCCGCAAGAGGGGAAGTCCGCCCCTGCTCCGGCAACCGGACACGAAGGACATGGGACCACGGCGCCAGCGAAGAAGGCACCTTCTCTGGATATGGATGATATGCGTATGTAACTTGTGAATCATGTTGGGGCAAAGACAATGCTTGCCCCAACCCAAAAAAGACCAACAGGGGAATCCCCGTATATGATCGAAAAAATTATCGAATATTCCGCAAGGAACCGCATCATCATCCTGATCATTTTTGCCTTGATCATCGCTGCCGGAGTCTGGGCCGTCTACCGGACGCCGGTGGATGCCATCCCGGACCTGTCCGATAACCAGGTGATCGTCTTTACCGACTACCCGGGCCGCTCACCCCAGGTGGTGGAGGACCAGATTACCTATCCGTTGGCGGTAAATCTTCAAGGATTGCCGATGGTCAAGGCGGTCCGTGCCTCTTCGGCCTTCGGTTTTTCGATGATCTACGTCATCTTTGAAGACCAGGCGGATATCTACTGGGCTCGCACCCGGGTGCTGGAACGGCTCAACTACGCGGCGTCGCTTCTGCCGCCCAACGTCAGGCCGACGCTGGGCCCCGACGGTACCGGGGTTGGCCATGTATTCTGGTACGTGATTGAAGGCAAGGGCTATGACCTCGAACAATTGCGGACCCTGCAGGACTGGTTCGTCCGCTACCAGCTGAATACCGTCCCCGGGGTAGCCGAGGTTGCTTCGATCGGCGGCTTCGTCCGCGAATACCAGATCAATATCGATCCGAATCGCCTTTTCTCCTACAACATCAAAATCTCGGATGTAGTCGAAGCCGTGAAACGCTCAAACAATGATGTCGGCGGCGGGCTGATCAATCAATCTGATGCGGAATTTCTGATTCGCGGTAAAGGCTACATTAAAGATGTGAAGGATCTGGAAGAAATCGTGGTCGGCGTCGACCGTCGCGGCGTCCCGGTCTATATCAAGAATCTCGGCACCGTGCAGCTGGGTGGTGCCATTCGCCGCGGACTGCTTGACCTGAATGGCGAAGGGGAGGCGGTCGGCGGCATCATCGTCATGCGCTACGGCGAGAACGCCAAGGATGTCATTGACCGGGTCAAGGAGAAAATTACCGCGTTACAGTCGGGTTTGCCCCCCGGAGTGAAGATTGTCGCCGCCTATGACCGCTCCGACCTGATTTCCCGGGCGATCGACACCTTGAAGCGAGCCCTCACCGAAGAAGCAATTGTCGTATCCCTGGTGGTGCTTCTCTTCCTCCTGCACTTCCGCAGCGCACTGGTCATTGTCATCACGCTGCCAATATCGGTGCTCATTGCCTTCATCACGATGAAGTTGATGGGAGTAACCTCCAATATCATGTCCCTCGGCGGGATCGCCATCGCCATCGGCGTGCTGGTGGATGCCGGGGTCATCATGGTAGAAAACTGCTACCGGCATCTCTCGGAAATCCCGCCCGAGGAACGGGAGAAAAGAAGGCTTGAACTGGTGATCACATCCGCCAAACAGGTGGGCAGGGCAATCTTTTTTTCCCTGGCGATCATTGTCCTTTCCTTCGTTCCGGTTTTTCTCCTGGAAGGGCAGGAAGGGAAACTTTTTCATCCCTTGGCCTTCACCAAAACCTTCTCCATGGTCGGCTCGGCGTTGATTGCCATCACCCTGGTGCCGGTGCTGATGTTCTACCTGATGCGCGGCAAGATGCCGCCTGAAAGCAAAAACCCCGTTTCCACCTTCTTTATCAGGCTCTATTCGCCGGTCATCCGTTGGGTACTGAAATGGAAAAAGACCACCATTGCCCTCAACGTTGTGGCGCTGGCAATTGCGGTACCGATGTTTACCTCCATCGGCAGCGAATTCATGCCCCCCCTGGACGAAGGTTCCCTGCTTTATATGCCGGTTACCCTGCCGAATGTTTCGGTAAACGAGGCAAAACGCCTCTTGCAGGTGCAGGACAAGATCATCAAGAGCGTACCCGAGGTGGAGAATGTCCTCGGCAAGGTCGGACGGGCCGAAACCGCCACCGATCCGGCCCCGGTTTCCATGTTTGAAAGTATCATCATCCTCAAGCCGAAAAATGAATGGCGTCCGGGCCTGACCAAAGATGATATCGTCGCCGAATTGGACCAAAAACTTCAGATCCCGGGAGTGAGAAACGGCTGGACCCAGCCGATCATCAATCGGATCAACATGCTTTCCACCGGGGTCCGCACCGACCTTGGCGTGAAAATTTTCGGCAATGACCTCAATGTGCTGAAGGATCTTGCGGTGCAGGCGGAGGGCATCCTCAAGACTGTCCCCGGTGCGGCGGACGTGGTTGCCGAGCGGGTAACCGGGGGCAATTACATCGATATCGACATTGATCGCGAGGCAGCGGCCCGCTACGGTGTCCAGGTTGATGACTGCCATCAAGTGATCGAGACCGCCCTCGGCGGCAGCGCCATTACCACCTCGGTCATCGGCCGCACCCGTTTTCCGATCGGCGTCCGCTATCTGCGGGAAATGCGTGACAACATAGAAGAGATCCGGCAGATCCTGGTGCCGACCAAGAATGGGGCCCATATTCCCTTGGCCATGGTTACCAAGATCAAACTCTCCACCGGTGCGCCGGAGATCGCCAGCGAAGGAGGCTTGCTGCGTTCCATTGTTTTCCTCAATGTGCGTGGCCGGGACATGGGCGGCTTCGTTACCGAGGCAAAGCAAATCCTGGAAAAACAACTGAAACTCCCCACCGGCTATTATGTCGCCTGGTCCGGCCAGTGGGAAAATCAGATTCGCGCAAAAAAACGGCTGCAATTCCTGGTGCCTTTGGGTATTCTGGTTATATTCATTCTGCTCTATTTCACCTTCCACTCGGTACTGGAAGCGAGCATGGTCATGTTGTCGGTACCCTTCGCCCTGGTCGGCGGAGTTTTCCTGGTCTATGCCCTCGACTACAATATGTCGGTCGCGGTCTGGGTCGGCTTCATCGCCCTCTACGGAGTGGCGGTGGAGACCGGCGTGGTGATGGTGGTTTATCTGCACGAGGCCCTTGACAAGCGTTTGCTCCAAGGCCCGGTCACCGAACAGGATATCTATGAAGCCACCTTCGAAGGCGCGGTGCTGCGGCTCAGGCCAAAGCTGATGACCGTGGCCGTGTCGCTGATCGGGCTGGTCCCGATCATGTGGTCCTCAGGCACCGGCGCCGACGTGATGAAGCCAATCGCGGCGCCGATGATCGGCGGCATGATCTCCTCCGCCATCCACGTACTGATCATGACCCCGGTGATCTTTGTCCTGATGAAAAAACGTGATCTGAAAAAAGGAAAACTGAAGTATTCGGGAATGAAACATTAATCCATATCAGAAAGGCAATCCCAAGGATTGCCTGCCATCGGGAAAACATAGTGTTTGCCCGTATCAAAATAGGAGAAACAAAAATGAAAAATGCAGCAGTAATAATTACGGTGGCATCCTTTGTCCTTGCAGCTCCTCTGGCATCGTTCGCCATGGACCATGAATCCATGCCCGGAGGGATGGAGCATGGCGGGCACATGATGATGAAGGGGCAGCCGGCGCACGAAGAGGTGGTAGACGGGGTGAAGGTGACCTTCAAGGTGATGAGTATGAAGGAACACATGAAAGGTATGGCGATGCCTAAAGAAATAAAGGAGACTCATCACCTGATGGTAGAATTCAAGGATGCCAAGACCGGGAAGGCGCTGACTGAAGGTGAAGTCAAGGTCAAGGTCCTGGGGCCCGACAAGGCCGGGCAGGTGAAGGATCTGATGGGAATGGAAGGGCATTTTGGTGGTGATTTTGACCTTTCCAAAAAGGGGAAATACGGCGTAATGGCCAAGTCCAAGCTGAAAGATGGCAAGGTCAGGAGCGTCAAGTTCTGGTACAGCGCGAAATAGTGATTTAAATACAGCTGGAAAACGCGTGGGGGGTGACGTAAAAAATCGTCCCCCATGCCTATGGAGTAAGCCATGAGCACGCTATCACGCTTAATCCTGTTGTCTGTCTTGATTCTGCTCATCTTCCCTATTGTGGCCTGCAAGAAAAATGAAGACCCTTCTTCCCGGAAACAGGTCCCCGTATCGACGACCAAGGCTTACGAAAAGTACTTCGGCCCCGCGCCGACCACCGATACGGGGACCTGTTTCGCTTTTGTCATTTATTTCCCGTCGGCCAAGTTACCGGGGAAGGTTGTGCCGTTCCCGTTTTTCACCTTTGACGAGGAGAGCATGAAGAAGGTCGCGATTGCGCGGTTATTGGCCGGAATGGATATACCCGCTTTCCAGGGAGAAATCCTGCAGCCTGTCCGACCCGGTACCCGTCTCCTTGGATTGACAGAAGAGAAAGGAACAGTCACTGCTGATTTCAGCAGGGAATTGTCGGGTCTGCGTGCCGATGCCGCAGGTGAACGGGCCTTCCTCAGTGCACTGGTTTTGACAATTTCACAGTTCAAGGGGGTCGGTGAGGTGCGGGTTTCCGTGGCAGGGATGGCAAGCGGCATTTCCCTTGCCCATGGTGGTCTTGCCCGGCAACCGCTTGCGAAAGATGAAAGCGTCGTCCTGGAGCCCGGGCCGCCACGGCTACTGGAAGTCGCCGGCCTGAAAGACAAGGGGGCAAAGACTATCGAAGATGTACACGTCTACTTTGATCGTCCGGTGGACGTCAAGGACCTGAGCCTGGCCGATAAAAACGGCAAACAATTTGCCGGAGAACTCTATCGATCGGTTTTCGACATGGCGGCCGTCTTGAAGCCGAAGGATCCTTCACTGTTCACGGCCGGCATGCCGGTAAAGGTCCGCTGGAAGGTGGTTGACAAAAAGGGTCGCGGTGCGGACGCTGAGACGGAATTGTCGCTGGTAATTAAGGAACATTGAGAAAGGAAATAATTTTTGAAAATGAGAGAATTCACGTGCAAAAATATCGCAACGGCAGTGATAACCGGATTTCTGGTTTTCAGTGTCGCAGAGGTTGTTGCTGCCAATGAAGGAATGGAACATGGCAGCAAGCATATGAGCGAGGCAATGGCCAAACAACACCATATGATGGCCATGTACGTGCAGGCCCAGGTCAAGATCAATGATTCCCTGCGGAAAAGCGACGCGAGAACGGTCGAAGCCGAAGCAGGGAAAATCCTGGTAACAATTCCTGATTTGAAAGCTGCGAAACCACACAAGAACCTCACGCAACGTAAAGCCATGCGGCAGATTGCCGTTGCCTTCGAGGCAGATATCAAAATGACCGTCGCAGCGGCGAATAAGGGGCATTTTGCCAGGGCAAAATCGGCCTTTGCCAAGGCGGAGGCAAGATGCAACCAATGCCATGCCAAGTTCAGGGATTAGTTTCTTGTACGAAATGGTACAATACGAATAAGAACACTATGTTGCCGTTCAACGGTTGAAATTTATGAACATACAGGGATTTTCAAAATCTGGGAATTTTTCGCGGACGGCAAAGCTCGTTTTCTGGCTGACTTCGCTCACCGGTCTGGCCCTTTCGGTCATGTCGGTCCTGCAAGTGTGTGTCAGCGCCTGTTCCGACGTTTCATTGTACACCATATTCGGTGCTGAATTCGGCTGGTTCGGCATAGTATTTTTCGGTGCGATGCTCACCTTGCTCATTTTGGAATCCCGTTATACTTGGGCGGGAAAACTTTTCGTACTTCTTATCTATTCCGCTGCAGGGGCGGAGTTACAATTCATCTGGCTGCAAAAATACGTCATCGGAAGTTGGTGCCCCCTGTGTCTCGTAATTGCCTCCGGGGTTTTTCTGGCATTTGTTTTCGTATTGTTTGAAAACTGGAGAACCTTACGATTGGAGAGAACAAAAATGAAAACATTTCTGAAGCATGCCGCTGTACTGGTTTTTACCGTGTTTCTCGGCCTGGCCGGTGCGATTGTCGGGGTGAAGGGGCAGTCAGAAGCACAGGAACTGAATCTCTTTCTCGGCAAAACGGACAGCTCGACAGTCATCTATTTCGTTAGCGACTGGTTCTGCCCCGCCTGCCGCAGAACCGAATCTGCTCTAGAAAAGATGTATCCGAAGATCGCCGCGATCGCGAAAGTGAGCTTTGTTGACATTCCTGTCCATCCTGAAACCTCTAATTTCACGCCCTATAATTTACAATTTCTTGTGTATGAGAAAGCTAAATACATGCAGCTTCGCAAGGTTCTGAGCGAGCTATCGGAGAAAACCAAGACCCCATCTCCCGAGGACGTCCAGGCGGCAGTTGCACCATATGGCGTTAAAATGCGCTCCATGAACTTTGCCGATATACTGTCAGG
>JAJZQA010000071.1 GCA_021810985.1 Deltaproteobacteria bacterium | reverse complement strand
AAGATCAATGATCAGAAAAGAAAGAGAACTTCCCGTCCTTGCCGTCCGCAGAAATTCCCGTTCGAGAATATCCATCATGTAGCGGCGATTGTAGAGGCCGGTCAAATGATCGGTATGTGAGATCTCCAAAAGAATTTCATTTGCCCGTCGCAGTTCATCCTGGAGCCGCTTCAACTTCAGGTGAAGTTTGGCCCGTGCCACCAGTTCGCTGGCATCAAACGGCTTGGTGATGTAATCGCTTGCGCCCTCTTCCAAGCCTCTGACCTTGGAACCGATGTCGTCCTTGCCGGTAAGGAGCAGGATCGGGATATCCCGCAGGCCTTCACGGCTGTGCACCATGGACAGAAACCTGAAGCCATCCAGCAAAGGCATCTCCACATCGCACAGCACCAGATCGATTTTTTCGGCAAGAAGGATTTTCAGCCCAGCAAGACCGTCACCTGCCTCATGGTAGTGGCTGGCAAGGGCATGTGACTGCAAGATCTGAATAATTTCCTTGCGAAGCGTTATCGAGTCCTCGATAACGAGGATATTTATCTCGGCCATAGCTGTCTCACGGTGGTTGTGGAACAAAAATACTCAGCGGGGCATTTGAGTCCGGAAGCGGAGAATCAAAGGATCGGCTCCTGTGCACCCCGCTTCAGCTCCGCGATTGTCGCAGCGTAGTCACTGCTGCCGAAGACGGCACTCCCCGCGACGAAGACATCGGCGCCGGCATGGGCGATACGATCGATGTTGTCCGTTTTCACGCCCCCGTCAACCTCAAGTTCCGTTTCCAATCCATGCCGGTCGAGCATACCCCGGAGACTCTGAATTTTCGGCACGCAGGCGTCAATGAATGACTGTCCGCCAAAACCGGGATTTACCGTCATCAGGAGAACCAGGTCGAGATCACTGAGTACGTAATCCAAAGCGGAGAGAGACGTAGCCGGGTTCAGGGCTACTCCGGCCTTTTTCCCGAATGACTTGATCAGTTGCACCGCGCGATGCAGGTGCACGGTTGCTTCAGCATGAATGACAATTATATCGGCACCGGCCTTGGCAAATTCCGGAATGTACAGCTCCGGATTCGAGATCATCAGGTGAACATCCAGAGGCAGGGTCGTAACCTTGCGCACCGCCTCCACCACCAGCGGACCGATGGTAATGTTCGGTACGAAATGACCATCCATCACGTCCACATGGATGTAATCGGCCCCTCCCGCCTCAACGGCCCGGATTTCTTCACCCAGCCGGGAAAAATCAGCCGAAAGGATTGATGGTGCTATTTTTTTCATAAAAAACCCCTAAAAATGCAGTTTTGAGTCTTTGGTTTTCAAACCTCACCTTGTTCGCTTCAAACGCGCGGCACAGAAACCATCCATCCCGCCCCGATGGGGCCAGCCGCGGAAAATCCCGCGATCGCTACAGAGCTTTGCATAGTGTGGAAAGACACTCCTTAGGTCTTCTATCATATAATCTTGCCGTTCCGAAAGAAAAAGATCAATCACCCCTTCGTTTTCCTCAGGAGCGGTGGAACAGGTGGAGTAGAGCAGAACACCTCCGACCTCCAGATGATCCGCGACATTACGCAGGATGGAGCTTTGCAGGCCCGCCATGCGGGAGGCATCGGCAGAGGTCAGCCGCCACTTGGCCTCGGGGTTGCGGCGGATAACCCCGAGCCCGGTACAGGGCGCATCGACGAGAATCCGGCTGAATTTTCGTCCGTTGAGGGCAGAGAGCGGACGGGAGGCATCGAGACACCTGGTTTCGATCAGGGAGACACCGAGCCTCGTGGCGGTTTCCTCGATGCGGCGGAGCTTTCTGGCATCCAGGTCACAGGCCAGGATTGACCCCCGGTTCTCCATCAACTGGGCAAGATGCGTGGTTTTACCCCCGGGAGCGGCACAGATATCAAGGACGTCCTGTCCCGCTTCCGGGGCAAGAAACAGGGACGCCAGCTGGGAAGACTCGTCCTGGACGGTTATCAAGCCGACTTGAAATCCGGGCAATCTCGCCGGATGAATCGCTGCCAGGATATGCATGCCGACCGGGGAAAATTCACTGCAACGTGCGGCAATCCCCTCCGTGGCAAGACGTTCGGCATAGGCGTCGCGGGATATTTTCAAGGTATTGATCCGGATGGTCAGAGGCGGCGGTTCCACCATGGCAGCGGCGAGCTCCTCTGCCTCGGCAGTTCCGAGCTGCGCAAGCCATTGCTTCACCAGCCAGCGGGGCTCGGAATAGCGGGCCGCCAGAAAGGCGGCCGGGTCGGCGACCCGGTCGGGCCAGGGAATCAGGTCTCTCTTACGATCTGCCTCACGCAGCACGGCATTGATGAATCCGGATGCACGTGGCACAAAGACCTTGGCAAGCTTGACCGTCTCATTCACCGCCGCGGAAACGGGAACTCGGTCTAGGTAAAAACTCTGGTACAGTCCTAGCCGCAGAAGTATCGCCACAACCCGCTCAAGCTTTGCCGCCTTTTGGCTGGCAAAGGAGTCTATCATATGATCAAGTGTTCCGCGACGTCGCAAAACGCCGAACACCAGTTCCGTCAGCAGACCCCGATCGGGTCCCTGGATTGCGTCAGACGACAGTTCCCGGTCAACCAGGATGTCTGCATAGGAATCTTCCGTATCAATGTTCAAAAGTATTTCGAGGGCAACTTGCCGTGGATTTTTTTTATTCAAGGGGTTCTCCGAACCAGCGGGATATTTTCAAGAAAAGACACCATGAGAGGGCCTTCCCGGAAACCCTTTGCAAAAGGGTTTCCGGGACACAAAAAGGCGGGCTGCTGAAGTATCAGAAACGACGGCCGGTTGCCATTTCTTCCAACCTTCTGACCCGTTCTTCCATGGGCGGATGGGTGGAAAAGAGCGAGGCAATTCCCCCACCACGAAGGGGATTAACGATAAACATGTGGGCCGAGGCCGGTGTTGCCTCCTGCATCGGCAACTGCCGGTTCGCCGAATCCAGCTTCCGCAGAGCGTTCGCCAGGTACAGCGGGTTGCCGGAAATTGCGGCGCCACCTTTGTCCGCCTCGTACTCGCGCGAACGGGAAATCGCCATCTGGATCAGCATTGCGGCCAACGGTGCGACAATTGCCATCACCAGCAACCCGAGCATCCCGCCCCCTTCCTCATCCCGGTCCCGTCCGCCGCCGAAAATGGCGGCCCACTGGGCCATCTGCGCCAGGTAGGTAATGGCTCCGGCTACGGTCGCGGCAATGGTGGAAATCAGGATGTCGCGGTGCTTCACGTGGGCAAGTTCATGGGCCATAACCCCCATCAACTCCTCGCGGGAAAGGATGCGGAGGATTCCGCTGGTCGCGGCTACCGCGGCATGTTCCGGATTCCTGCCGGTGGCAAAGGCATTCGGCGTTTCAGAAGGAATGATATACACCTTCGGCATGGGCAAACCGGCCTTCATGGTCAACTGACGGACGAGGCCGTAAAACTCCGGGCTCTCCAACTCGGTGACCTCTTTTGCCCGATACATGGCCAGCACGATCTTGTCGGAAAACCAGTAGGAGACAAAATTCATCACCCCGGCAAAAACCAGGGCCAGCAGCATCCCGCCCTGTCCGCCCAGGGCGCCACCGGCCATTACCAGCAGCACGGTCAGCAATGTTAATAATAATGTCGTTTTCATTGTATTCATGAAGCCACCTCTCGACTATTCAGTCATCTGATTGAAGCTATTCTTGACAGACTCAACGCCATTATAAGCATTGCCGGAAAAATCCGCAAGGGCGGCAAGCGAAAACGGGATTCGTCGACAACCTTTGACAAACCGGCCCGGCATTCTAGAGTATAGATCAGAGTTGTGTTAATACGGAAACTCCGGGAAGAACGCAAGAAGGTCGAACCAGGCTTTCACGGAGCCTCGCTGCGGACCGGCTGCAGAATCAAGGGATCTGCCAGTTTCCGGGACGATATCTCGTCTGTCGGTGTAGTCCGGCGTCCGATTGCGAGGGGCTGCGGGGAAGTTCCGTTCCGGCCCCAACCGGCACTTTCCGGATGGACACGAGCCAACCATGCATCGTCGGGAGGTATCACCATGACCACACGGAAGATCAGGAGTATTCTCAAGAGCCGTCCCACCACCGAAGGCGCCGGAGTTCACCTGAAAAGGGCCTTCGGTTATTCCCAGGTGCCCGATTTCGATCCGTTCCTGATGCTGGATGACTTTCACACCTCCAATCCGGCGGAATACCTGGCAGGGTTCCCCTGGCATCCGCACCGCGGCATCGAAACCATCACTTATGTTCTGGAGGGTTTGGTCGAGCATGGGGACAGCATGGGCAACAGCGGGGTAATCGGTGCCGGCGATGTGCAGTGGATGACCGCCGGCAGCGGCATTATCCACCAGGAGATGCCGCGAAAGAGCCCGACCGGCACCATGTGGGGGTTCCAGTTCTGGGCCAACCTGCCGGCAGCGCAGAAAATGATGGAGCCGCGCTATCGTGATGTGAAAGCCGCCGATATTCCGGAAGTCACGCTGGATTCAGGCACCAGGATCAAGATCGTCAGCGGCCGGATAAACAGGATCCAGGGACCGGTCCGCGATATCGTCATCGATCCGGAGATGCTCGATGTCAGCGTGCCGCCGGCCACGGAGTTCCGTCACCCGGTGAAGGAAGGACATACCGCGGTTGCCTACCTGTTGGATGGCGATGGCTACTTCGACGAGCGGCGTGACGCCTTTGCCTATGACATGATGGGGACCGGCTGGATGGATGTTTCCCGGAAATGCAACTGCGGTCCGGAAACCTTGGTACTCTACGAGCGCGAAGGCGGAGAAATCCGCGTGACCGCGGGGGAGCGGGGGGTGCGTTTTCTGTTCATTTCCGGAAAACCGCTGAACGAACCGGTTGCCTGGTACGGCCCGATTGTCATGAACACCCGGGAAGAATTGCGGATTGCCTTCGAGGAATACGAAAAAGGGACCTTTATCAAGGGGAAATAACGGAAATACCGGAGGTTGAAGGTAGAAGAGTGATAGATGACCCTAGCGATGCGGCCGCCTGCCGATACGGCAGACGGCCTTTTTTTTGGGCAGGTATTTCCGCACGCGGGCAAAAATCCGGTAGGCCAGACGAGCAAGCGGTCTGACCAGGGGAAAATCAATCAGCACGGCAAGAAACCGGAACCAGGGCTCACCGGGAAAAGCCTGCCAGATCTTCTGAAAGGCAGCGACCCCCCGGAAGACCGTGCCGTTCCGGTCGATAGCATGCATCTGAAACATGAAATCAGCCAGGCTGATGCCGAACTCCGCGGGATTGAACGCGGGATCGCTGATGTCAACGAATTCCAACCTTCCGCCATGATCCTTTCGCATGTAGACGAACATCTCCGTCGAACAGACCCGGCAGGAGCCGTCATAGAAAACCGTAAGTGGAAATTCCGGCAACGTCCGCATGCTACTATCCTCCGGCAAGTCTAGGCACAAGCAGGGTCGCAGCGAATAAACCCTCTCAGCCCTTCAGTTTCGCCAGCAAGATCTCGTTCACCAGGGCCGGATTGGCCTTACCCTTACTGGCCTTCATGATCTGGCCGACAAAGAAGCCGAATAGTTTTTCCTTGCCGCCCCGGTAGTCGGCCACCTTGTCGGGATCGGCGGCCAATATTTCGTCGATGATCTTTTCGATCGCGCCGCTGTCGGATACCTGCACCAGACCTTTTTCCTCGACGATCTTCGCCGGGTCCTTGCCGGTTTTGTACATCTCGTCAAACACGGTCTTGGCAATCTTGCCGGAGATCGTGCCATTTTCCACCAGCTTGAGCATCTCAGTCAGCAGGCCCGGCGTCACCGGGCAGTCGGCGATCTCCCGATTATCCTCCTTGAGCGCCCGCAGCAACTCGCCCATCACCCAGTTGGAAACCGGTTTTGCTTGGGGATAGAGCGCCACGCAGGCATCGAAATAATCGGCGATATCCCGGGAGGCCGCCAGCACTTCGGCATCATATTCCGGCAGACCGAGCTCGTCCTGATAGCGCGTGCGCTTGGCATCCGGCAATTCCGGCAGGGCCTTCCTGACCGCTTCGATCCATTCTGCGTCAACCACGATCGGCACCAGGTCCGGGTCCGGAAAGTAGCGGTAGTCGTGGGCCTCTTCCTTGCCGCGCATGGAGCGCGTGGCGCCGCTGGCCGGGTCGAACAGGCGCGTCTCCTGCACCACCTTGCCGCCCTCGTCAAGGATATCCGCCTGCCGTTCGATCTCATACTCGATGGCCTGTTTCACAAACCGGAACGAGTTGATGTTCTTCAACTCGGCGCGGGTGCCGAAGGTATCCGAACCGACCGGCATCAGGGAGACGTTGGCGTCACAGCGGAAACTTCCCTCCTCCATGTTGCCGTCACAGATGCCGAGATAGGTGACAATCTGATGGAGCTTCTTCAGGTAGGCAACCGCCTCGTCGGCGCTGCGCATGTCCGGCTCCGACACCACCTCGAGCAGCGGCGTACAGGCCCGATTCAGGTCGACATAGGACTTTTCACCCGCTTCCATTGTGTCCAGGTGCACCAGCTTGCCGGCGTCTTCCTCCATGTGGATGCGGGTAATGCCGATCGGCTTGGTCTCGCCGTCCACCTCGATATCCAGGCGGCCGCCGACGCAGATCGGCAGGTCAAACTGGCTGATCTGGTAGCCCTTGGGCAGGTCGGGATAAAAATAATTCTTACGGGCAAAGGTGCTGCGCGGTGTAATGGAGCAGTTGGTGGCGAGCCCGGCCCGGATGGCGAATTCGACGACCTTTTTGTTCAGCACCGGCAAGGCGCCCGGCAGGCCGAGGCAGACCGGACAGGTCTGGGAGTTGGGCTCCGAGCCGAAACGGGTCGAACAGCCGCAGAAGATCTTGGTATTGGTAAGGAGTTGGACGTGGACTTCCAGTCCGATAACAACCTGGTATTTCATGGGAATCTCCGTTAGTAAAAAACCGATGAATGAACAGGGATATTCAGGATGAACAGGATGAAAGCAAAAGCCATAAGGGTTGCAGTCCCGCGTCTATAATCGCTCAATGATGAAAAGAACCGCAAAAAAGAACGAAGTTCCAGCAAATATTACCTGTTTTATCCTGACTATCCTGTATATCCCTGTTAAATTAAAGCTTTTCGTTTATGCCACTCCGTGGCCTGCTCGAAGGCATGGGCCGCGCGGAGGATGGTTTCTTCGCCGAAGTGTTTGCCGATCAATTGCAGCCCGATCGGCAGGCCGCCGCTGCTGATTCCGGCGGGCACCGAGATGCCGCAGGTGCCAGCCAGGTTCACCGGAATGGTGAAGATATCGGACAGGTACATCTGCAGCGGATCGTTGGCCTTCTCGCCGATGCGGAAGGCCGGGGTCGGGGTCACCGGGGTGAGAATGACGTCAACGGACTCGAAGGCCGTGACGAAATCCTGCATGATCAGGGTCCGCGCCTTCTGGGCCTTCAGGTAGTAGGCATCATAGTAACCGGATGAAAGGGCATAGGTACCGAGCATGATGCGGCGCTTCACCTCGGCGCCGAAGCCCTCGTCGCGGCTGACCATGTACATGTCGAGCAGGCCCCGGGCATCCTGGTTGCGATGGCCGAAACGGACGCCGTCATAGCGGGCTAGATTGGAACTGGCTTCCGCGGTGGCGATCAGGTAGTAGACGGCAATGGCGTAGTCGGTGTGCGGCAGGGACATTTCAACGAATTCCGCGCCCAGCGAGCGGAAAGTGGCGATGCTCTCGTCCATGGCCTTCTTCACTTCCGGGTCCAGGCCCTCGATGAAGTATTCACGGGGCAGACCGATACGCAAACCTTTCACCTCGCCGGTGAGGGCTTTGCGGTAATCGGGTACCGGGATGTTGACGCTGGTGGAATCCCGCGGGTCGTAGCCGGCCACGGCGCCGAGCATGATGGCGCTGTCCGTGACGTCGCGGGTAATCGGCCCGACCTGATCGAGCGAGGAGGCAAAAGCAATAACGCCGTAGCGGGAAACCCTGCCGTAGGTCGGCTTCAGCCCGACGCAGCCGCAATGGCTGGCCGGCTGGCGGATGGAGCCGCCGGTATCGGTGCCCAGGGTAGCGGTGGCCTGCCGGGCGGCGATGGCCGCCGCGGAACCGCCCGATGAACCGCCCGGAATGCAGTCGAGATTCCAGGGATTCCGGGTTTTGCCGAACCAGCTGGTCTCGCTGGAGGAGCCCATGGCGAATTCGTCCTGGTTCAGTTTGCCCAGGAGAACCATGCCCCGCTCCTTGAGCCGCGCCGTGGCGGTGGCATCGTAGGGCGGGATGAAATTGGAGAGAATCCGCGAGGCGCAGGTGGTAAGGATCCCTTTGGTCAGGAAGATGTCTTTCAGGGCCACGGGAATCCCGGTCAACATATCCATCTCGCCGGAGGCAATCCGCTGGTCAGCCGCCTCGGCATTTTTCAGGGCTTCCTCCGGGGTCACGGTAATGAATGACTTGACCCGGTCCTCAACCGCATCGATCCGGGCCAGGAGCGCCTTGGTGGCCTCGACGGAGGAAACCTCCCGTTTTTTCAGCAGTTCATGCAACTCGTGAAGAGTCAGTTCGTGTAGTTCCATCAGATAAGTTCTCCGTATGTCATGTAGGGGCAGGCCCCTGTGCCTGCCCAGAATCCGGGCGGCCACGGGGGGCCGCCCCTACAGTAATTCATAGTGCGCTAGCCGCTGGATTTATTCGATAACCTTCGGCACCCGGAAAAAATTCTCCGAGCGGTCCGGGGCGTTGGCGAGGGCATTTTCTATCCCGATGGACGGAAGCACCAGGTCATCGCGGAAGGCATTTTCCATCGGCACCGCGTGGGACGTCGGCACAATACCGTCGGTATTCAGTTCGTTCAGCTTATCGACATAGGCCAGGATGCCGTCCAGTTGTCCGGTGAAGAGCTCCTTTTCTTCTTCGGTCAATTCCAGCCGGGCCAGCCGGGCCACGTGTTCCACCTCTTTACGGGTAATCTTCATAGCTGCTCCATCAAGGGAATTCTCATATATTTCGAAAGGTTCTGTTCTATCACGATCGGCAGAAAAAGACAACCGGGAAGGCCTGCTCACCACAACCAACCCTAACTTGAAGCAAACAACTAAAAACCAAAAACTAAAAACTCAAAACCGCCGTTTCAGATTCTCTCCAGCCCGGCAAAGCGCAGCAGCAGTTTTTTCGGCCCGGCCGCATCGAACCAGACAATGACCTTTTCGTTGTCGCCCGCTCCTTCGATCTTGCGGATGGTGCCGGGGCCAAACTTGGAGTGACGAACCCGCATACCGATATAAATCTCGTCTCCCTCCGGAATCACCTGGACTTCATTGTCGGCAAACACCTCGGCATCAGGGGCCTGAACCTGGCTGCGGGAATACTCCACCACCTCGTTCCAGCCACTTTTCGCCGCTCGCTCGCCGCGATTCGCGGAACTGCCCCAGCCAAAACTGGCCTGATAGTCATCCTGAACATCCAGCAGTTCCTTCGGAATATCGGCAAGGAACCGCGACGGCGAATTGGACTGTTCCTGACCGTAGAAGTGGCGGCGGCGGGCATTGGTCAGGT
>JAJZQA010000070.1 GCA_021810985.1 Deltaproteobacteria bacterium | reverse complement strand
TAAATGTCTAGGACAGAATCTCGGATTTCGTATAAATAGCTTTCAGCCAGTAGCCGGCTTTTTCAATATTTTCCCGGCCGCCTTCTTCGCGGTCGACCAGGGTAACAACTCCGAGAACCACTAAGCCCTCCTCTTCTGCCCTACGGATTGCCTTGAGGGAAGATCCGCCACTGGTAACCACATCCTCGACAATCACGACCCGAGCGCCGCTTTGGAGGTTCTTCCCACCTTCCAACCAAGCACCGGTTCCATGACCTTTTGGTTCCTTGCGAATGATAAATGCCGGAATTGGACGTTTTTCAAGGAAACTGCTGAGTGAGGTTGCCGTGGCAATGTGGTTCGCACCGAGTGTTAGTCCCCCATCACGTTCTACATCTGCTACGTCCTTAATTGCTTCGAAAAAAAGGTGTCCGGTGAGAAATGAACCCTCCGGGTGCAGGGTTGATTGCTTGCCGTCAAAATAAAAATCGCTTTCCAGGCCGGATGAGAGAATAACCTTCTTTTTTTCATAAGATTTTTCAAGAATAATTTGCTTCAGTCTGTCTCTGTTCGTCATGCTTTCAATTACTCCTTATTGAAAATGCCGAGTTGGGCTTCCGGCGAGAGGATCGGGAATTCAACAGGATAGCTGCCGGAGAAACATGCCTTACAGAAATTGGTGTTTCCGGCACCCACCGCTTGTAGCATTCCATCCACGGACAGATATCCAAGGGAATCGGCAGTGATATATTTCCTGATCTCATCAACCGTATGTGAAGAAGAAATCAATTCTTTACGGGTTGGCGTGTCAATTCCGTAATAGCAGGGATAATCGGTCGGAGGCGCCGAGATCAGGGTATGTACCTCGGCTGCACCGGCGCTGCGAATCATCTTCACGATCTTTCGGGAGGTTGTGCCGCGGACTATGGAATCATCAATGACGATGACCCTTTTGCCCTTGATGATATCCTGAACCGGGTTCAATTTGATCTTTACCCCAAAGTGACGGATCGCCTGCTGCGGTTCGATAAAGGTTCTGCCGATGTAATGATTACGCATCAGCCCGAATTCAAAACGTATTCCTGATTCCTGGGCATACCCCAGTGCCGCGGGGACGCCTGAATCGGGAACAGGGATGACAATATCGGCATCAATTTTGTTTTCACGGGCAAGTTGACGACCCAGTTCTTTCCTCACCATATAGACATTTTTGCCGAATATATAGGAATCCGGCCGTGCGAAATAAATAAATTCGAAGATGCAGGGGGTCGGAATTACCTTTTTGAAAGGAAAAAAGGAGTTTATACCTTCTTTGTCGATGACAACAACCTCACCAGGCTCGATTTCGCGGACAAATTTTGCCTCGATAAGGTCCAGTGCACATGATTCGGAAGCAACTACGTAGGCATCACCACGTTTGCCGAGGCACAAAGGCCGGAAGCCGTTCGGATCCCTGACCGCTACCATTTGGGTTTCGGTCAGGAAAAGCAGGCAATAAGCCCCTTCGACCCGGGCCAGCGCTTCGGTAATCCGGTCAAGAAGTGCATTCGCTTTTGACATGGCAAGGAGATGGACAATAATCTCCGTATCCATAGTGGTTTGGAAGATGGAACCCCAAGCCTCCAGTTCATCCTTGATTATTTGGGCATTCACGATATTGCCATTGTGGGCGACAGCAATAGAACCGCGCGAATAATCCACCATGATCGGCTGAACGTTTTTCAGGACTGAAGATCCCGTCGTGGAGTAGCGAACATGTCCGATTGCCGAATTGCCGGGCAAGGTATGGAAAATTTCCTCGTCTTCAAAAACATCAGCGACAAGGCCCATACTTTTGTGAGTATGGAGGTCCATACCATCGGAAGAGACAATGCCGCAGCTTTCCTGTCCGCGGTGCTGCAAGGCATAGAGACCCAGGTAGGTCAGGTTCGACGCTTCCGGATGGTTATAAATCCCAAAAATTCCGCATTCTTCCTCTGGTCTGACAAAATTCATTGATGCACCAATCTCCTTTGTTTCAACAAGGGTATCGACCCTTCCTTACAGTAGGTTGCTCCGGATATACTCGACAGCGTTACGGAACAGGATAAGCCCGTCGCCCTCTTCCGGCAACGATTCGCGAGTCCAGCGAGGGTGGTTGGTGCGATGAAGGAATGCTTCCGGATGCGGCATAAGGCCCATCAAACGCCCAGACTCATCACAAAGGCCTGCAATTGCATTGGTCGATCCATTTGGATTCAAGGGAAACTCCATGGTCGGAGCGGAAAAGTCGGAATCAGAATATTTCAGAACCGAAAGATGCAATGCTTCGATTTTGTCCAGGACTTCTTGTGATTCAACCAGAAACTTCCCTTCCCCATGTCGTATCGGGAGATAAATTCCGCCGCTAATTCCTTTGGTAAAGACTGAAGGGGAAGCAGCGTCACATTTCATGTAAACCCAGCGATCCTGAAATCTGCCGCAGTCATTAAACGTAAGGGTTGCCGACTGGTTGAGATAGGTGCCGTCAAGGGCCGGCAGAAGTCCCATTTTCACCATCAATTGAAAACCGTTACAGACGCCGAGAATCAGTTTGCCATCCTTGATAAAGCGAAGGATCTGATCAATCAAGTGCTCATTCGTTCCGGTAATGCGGGCGTTTTTCAGGCGGTTTGCCTGCGCCTTGGCGCTTCCCAGGTCATCACCATCAAGAAAACCGCCGGTCAGATTCAGAAAGTGAAAATCGTCTAAACGAACTTCTCCGTAAAGAAGCTCGGATATATGGGCAATTTTTACTTCATCAAAACCCGCGAGCCGGCAGGCGTGTGCCGCCTCGATTTCACAGTTGGTTCCATTTCCCGTAAGTACAATCGCCTTTGCCAGCGTCATGTTACAACTCCCTCAGGGGGCTCTGCCATGCTTCCTTCAGATCGTCGAGCGCCCCTCGCAATATCATTGATCCGTCAATGCCGGTTACTGTTAGCGTAGTTTCTTCCGTTATCGTTCCAATGCTGGAGAAACAGTTTCCAGTCATTACTTTCTCGAACATGTCACGATTTTCCGGGTGCACCGTTACCAGGAGTCGCGAGGCCGATTCAGAGAAAAGGAGCACTTCGTCGGTCCTGTCACAGGCAACGCCGGAAAACAGTACCCGTTGCAGGTCAATTTCCATTCCGAAGCCACCGGCAAAAGCGGTTTCAGCTAGGGCAACGGCCAGACCGCCGTCCGAAAGATCGTGACAGGAGGCAACAAGTTCTTGCTGAACCGCTTCATGATAGGCACGGTAGCGTTTCAGCGACTTTAGAGCATCGACGCGTGGCACGCGATTACCCACAAAACCCCGCAGTGCATAGTATTCAGAGCCACCCAGTTCAAAAGCAGTTTTGCCGAGGAGATAGACGATATCTCCCGGACGCTTCGCATCCATGGTGACGGTTTTTCGCACGTCGTCGATCTTTCCGATTACCGAGAAAAGCACTGTGGGTGGAATGGAGATTTTTGTGACACCATCGAAGAAATCGTTCTTCATGGAATCCTTGCCGGAAATGAGCGGAACATTGTAATCCACACAATAGTCGTAAAGAGCCTTATTGGCGCGAACAAGTTGGGCGGTTTTGTATTCTCCGTCCGGGGTTTTCTCCGATTGTACCGGATCGCACCAGCAGAAATTATCAAGTCCCGCGATCAGGTCCAGAGAGCCACCGACGGCGACATAACCACGAATACCCTCATCAATGGCATTGGCCATCATATGGTAGGTATCGATATCGCTGTAACGAGGACAGATGCCGTGGGAAACGACAACTCCTTCAAAGGACTCCAGGTCAGGTCGCAGAACCGCCGCGTCGGAGGGGCCGTCGTCATTGACCCCGGTGAAGGGCTTGAGGACACTGCCGCCTTGAACCTCGTGATCGTAACGGCGGACAACCGATTCCTTGGAGCAGATATTCAGCGACGAGAGCAGTTTCAGCAGCTCGCCGGTGTAGTCGGACTTTTCCACCGGCTGAGGTTCCGGGTGCTTCTTGATCTCCCACACGCCTTTCAGCTGCATGGGCGGAAGACCTTCATGGAGAAAATCGATGGGCAGATATGCCACCGTTGCGTCGTTATATGAAATATGGAAATAACCGCTGTCGGTGAAATCGCCAAGAACTGTGGCTTCGACGCCCATTTTCCGTGCAAGTGCCAGGAACTCCTCGATCTTTGCGGGAGGAACGGCAAGGCTCATTCTTTCCTGGGCTTCGGAGATGAGGATCTCCCATGGCGCCAGCCCCGAGTACTTTAACGGTGCTTTTGCCAGATCGAGCCGGCAACCGCCGCATTCGGTCGCCATTTCGCCGATTGAAGAGGAAAGTCCCCCGGCGCCATTATCGGTAATGAAATTATACAGGTTTCTATCCCTGGCAATAATCAGAAAGTCGGTCATTCGTTTCTGGGTAATCGGGTCTCCGATTTGTACCGCGGAGACGGGGGACGATTCGCTGAGCTCTTCCGAAGAAAAAGTTGCACCATGAATGCCATCTTTGCCGATTCTGCCTCCGGTCATAACGATGAGGTCGCCCGGATAAATAGTTTTGACATGGGATGGCTCACCATTGATGGTGGCTGGCATGAACCCGGCAGTGCCGCAGAAAACCAGGGGTTTTCCGGCAAACCGGTCATCAAAGACGAGTGAGCCGTTAACCGTAGGGATGCCGCTTTTATTGCCGCCGTGCTCTACCCCTTCCACCACCCCTTCGTAAATGCGCCGGGGGTGAAGAAGTCTTGCCGGAAGGGTCTTTTCGTAAAAGGGCGAGGCGAAACAGAAGACATCGGTGTTGAATATGAGTTTTGCGCCCTTGCCGGTCCCGAAGGGGTCGCGATTGACGCCGACAATGCCGGTTAGTGCTCCGCCGTAGGGATCGAGAGCACTTGGCGAGTTGTGCGTTTCAACTTTGAAGACCAAGGAATACTCATCATTAAACTTGATGACCCCGGCATTATCCTTGAACACAGAGAGGCAGAAGTCGCGTTCGCCAAGCTGCTCGCGAACCTTTTTCGTGGCGCCCTGGATGAAGGTCTTGAAAAGGGAGTGAATTTCTTCACGATTGCCATTCTCGTCGCAATAGTCGATCGTTGCGGCAAAGATCTTGTGTTTGCAGTGTTCTGACCAGGTTTGCGCAAGCGCTTCCAGTTCGACATCGGTCGGGTTTTCGGAAAGGCCGAGTTTTTTCCGTTGCTCGGCAACGGCACTGTCCTGGAAATATTCCTGAATGATCTTCATTTCTTCCAAGGTCAGCGCCAGAACACCATCCTTGCTGATGGCAAGCAACTCGTCGTCAGAGACGTTCAGATTTATTTCATTGACGGTGGCGCGAGTTTCGGCAGTAACCTTCGGAATGCCGAGCGGCGCGGAAGTCCCCGCATTGAAAGAAGCAAAATCCACAATCCGGTAACGCTGGATCAGGGTATTGCAAAGAAGACCCGTGGTAATCTGTTCAACATCGGCAGGTTTGAGCTCACCCTTGAGAAGATATTGAACGGAGGTGTAAACACCCTCTCCTTCTTCCAGGCGACGGCCGGTTACGTACTCGATCGCTTCCCTGGCCGTACGCCCGATATTATCGGTAACTCCGGGCCGGAACCCGACTTCGACGAGATAATCAAAATCACTCGCAGCAGAGGAATTGATGTGACTGGATTGGATGATCCGGTCGCACAAAGGTTCCGCTGCGATGATTTCAAGTTCCTTGGTGCTCAACTGCGCATCGATAGAGTAAACGTCAATGGTCCGGACACTGGAAACCGGGAAGTGAAGGAAATGCTCGATTTCCCTCCTGATGCGCTCTCCACGGGCGTCCCGAACCTGCTTCTTAAGATTGATTTCAATTCTGTGGGTCATTATCCTTCCCTTTCCAGCAGTACCTTCCTGGTGGGGTACGGTATTTGTACTTCGTTTTTGGTAAATTCGGTCATGAGCAGTAGATTCAGCTGATCCGTAACCGGGATGATCTTCGTGTAGTCTCTGACCCAGAATACCAACACCATATTCAGGGAGCTGTCTCCGAAAGACAGAAAAAATGCCTCAGGAGAGGGCTCTTTCAGCACTTCAGGGTTCTCCAGGGCAATTTCCAGCAGGATACTTTTGACTTTTTCAACATCGGAGCCATAGGCAACTCCAAGTGAAATCCGCCCTTGGGACCTCATGTCCGGGCAAGCCATGTTAAGAACCGTACTGTTGCAGAGTTCCGAGTTGGGGATGATGAGCAGAGTGTTGTCAACGGTCTTGATTCTGGTGCTGCGAAGTCCGATATCGACGACGTCCCCGGTTTTTCCACTTGCAAGCTGAATCCTGTCGCCGATTCGAAATGGCCGGTCGATCATTAGCGTGAAACCGGAAATCATGTTTGCCAGAGTGTCTTTCGCCGCCAAGCCAATTGCCAGGGAACCTAGGCCAAGCGCGGTCAAAAGTGACAGGACATCATAACCAAAATGTTTCAGAACAACAATCAGAACCGCACAGACCAGGAAGATGGTAAACACCTTGCGAATTAAGGGAAAAACCTGTGTCCCGACCTTGGTTCCGGTTCTTTCCTCTACGCGGTTGGCGTACCAGGTAAGAAACTCATCCGCAACCCGATAAGAAATATTGGCAAATATCAGGGCATTGACAATAAAAACCATGCCGGCCAGTACGAGTTGTGCTCGGTCATGAATTGGTAAACTCCGAACCGCGAAATAAAGCCCGGCGGTTATGGTAAGAAGTTCAACCGGTGGCGTTATGCGTAAGACGATGCGATCATCCAGTTCGGTCTTGGTAATACGTGCAATTCTGGGCAGCCATTTTGTGCAAAAGTAGCGCAGGAAACGGGATAAAGCCCAGAAGAGTCCGAAAATAAGAAGCGCAAGGGCACCTTCCCTGGCCCAGATGAGAATTGTATCGCTCTCGACCAGGGAACGAAAAAAAACCTGCATGCTAGTTACCGAAGACTCTAGTGAAGATGGTATCGACATGTTTAAAGTGATAGGCAAGATCAAAGGCGTTGTCTATTTCCTCACTGGAAAGGTACGAGCGAACCTCGGAGTCACCAAGCAGCTCCTCACGGAAGTCTCTCCCCTCTTCCCACACTTTCATGGCATTTCTTTGTACAAGTGCATAAGCATTTTCGCGGGAAGCGCCTTTTCTGGCGAGTTCCAGCAGAACCCTCTGAGAGAAAACAAGTCCCCGCATCAGATTCAGGTTTTTCAGCATGTTCTCCGGGTACACCACCAGCTTGTCGATCAGGCCGGTACAGCGGGAAAGCATGAAATCCATCAGTATCGTAGCGTCAGGAGCGATAACCCTCTCAACGGATGAATGGGAGATATCCCTTTCGTGCCAGAGGGGGACGTTTTCCAGCGCCGACACGGCGTATCCTCTGATCAGGCGGGCAAGTCCGCTGAGATTTTCGGACAGGACCGGATTTCTTTTATGGGGCATGGCGGAAGAGCCCTTCTGGCCTTTACTGAAGAACTCCTCTGCCTCCAGGACTTCCGTGCGCTGCAGGTGGCGAATCTCTACGGCAAATTTTTCGATGGAGGAAGCGATTATCGCCAGGGTGGAAAAGAACTCGGCATGCCGGTCTCTCTGGACGATCTGGGTTGAACAGGGCGCAGGCTTCAGCCCGGCACGGGCACAGACAACCTCTTCCACTTTCGGATCAATATTCGCGAAGGTTCCAACCGCACCGGATATCTTGCCGTAGGATATTGTCTCGACTGCTGACTCCATGCGGCGCAGGTTACGCCTCATCTCGTCGTACCATAGCGCCATCTTGATGCCGAAGGTAACCGGTTCTGCATGGATCCCGTGAGAGCGTCCGATCATGGCCGTGTCCTTATGTTCATAGGCCTTCTTCTTCAATGCTTCCATGAGGTTTTTCATGCCTTCGATGAGAAGTAAACCGCTTTCACGCAGAAGCATGGCAAGAGATGTGTCGAGGACATCCGATGACGTCATGCCCACGTGAAGAAAGCGCGAATCATCGCCGATATAATCCGCGACCGAGGTCAAAAAGGCAATTACGTCATGCTTGACGACCTTTTCGATTTCATCAATACGCGGAACATCGAAGTTTGCCTTTGCTTTGATACGTTCCAATGCCTCACGGGGAATTGTTCCCATTTCGGCATGAGCTTCACAAGCATACAGTTCTATTTCCAACCATTTCCGGTAGCGGTTCTCCGCACTCCAGATTTCGGTCATTTCCGGCCGGCTGTAACGTTCAATCATCTAATTGTCCCTCTGATTAAATTTTGATAAAGCATGTTAAGTTTCATAGTGACTGGTAAGACTATCCTTCTTCCGGTACCTCTCCAGGGTGTCACAATGACAGTACTTCGCTGACGCATTGCTGTTTGCCGACAAAAATCCGAGGTGAACAAATCATGGTGCCGGAGAGTTTTTTCCGGCAGACTTCCAGAGCAATCTCCGGAAGGTTGTTTGCCTCCGACAAGTGGGCCAGAAATACCCCTTCCAATTCCGAATGCATGATTTCAAAGATAAGTTCGGCCGATTCTGCGTTGGACAGGTGCCCGTGACGTGATTTTATTCGTTGCTTCAAATGCCATGGATAGGGACCGTTCAGCAACATGTCTTCATCATGATTTGATTCAAGTACCAGTACCCTGCTTTTTCTGAGTTTTTCCCGGACAAGTCTGGTTACAATGCCAAGGTCCGTGGCAAACCCTATCCTCGCCTCAGAACTGTCAATGACAAAACCGACCGGGTCGGCGGAATCATGCGTTGTCGGAAACGGGTCAATGAGGACATCTCTGAATTCGAAGGAGCAACCTGATTCAAATTCGATCAGGCTGACGGAGCGAAAATGTTCCTGTGTCTTATTGCTGGTTGGATAGCTGATGAGAACCGGTATTTTGAATCTTCTCGCGAGGGTTCCCGCTCCGCGTATGTGATCAACATGTTCGTGGCTAATCAGAATGCCGTTGAGTTCTGAGGCGCAAACGCCAATAGCTTCTAGCCTGCAGGTAATTTCACGGGCGGAAAGTCCGGCGTCTATCAGGAGTTTGGTATCACCGGTTTCGACGAAAAGGGAGTTACCCTTGCTGCCACTGGCAAGCAGACAGACTCGCAAAGATCCTCCTGAATTAAAAGGGTAATTACCGGAACGAGGTAACCTTCCTGCACCGGGACAAGAAATCGACTGTTGAAAGAACGTGATGCGGATAAAGATGCAAAACTCAACATTTTATACATAAAAGCGGAAAAAGATTCAAGATGAAACTTGTGAGAAGCTGCACATATATCTATGCACATGAATGATGAAAACTAATTGAACAAACAGGAAAAAGTCGTTTTTGCCAGGTAGTTAGCCGAAAACATGCTCGAATTCTTTCCATAAAAAGATTGACGGACACACGACAGCTTGTATAGTATCTCTTGGTTTGTCGGGCACCGTCTGTCATTACACATTTCGCCAGGAGGTCCACCAATGGCACTTCGAGTTGCAATAAATGGTTTCGGTCGAATCGGTCGAATGGTTCTGCGGCAAGCTATGCACGCAAAGGATCTGGAGATAGTCGCCATAAACGATCTGAGCGAACCGGAGATTCTGGCCCATCT
>JAJZQA010000069.1 GCA_021810985.1 Deltaproteobacteria bacterium | reverse complement strand
CGATCTCGGTGTGTGATAACGGGGTGGGAATTCCCGACGAACTTGACTTGAATCGTACTGAAACGCTGGGGATGCAGATCGTTTGTCTGCTCACCAAGCAGCTGCGCGGGACGATAAAAATCCAGAGCGAAGGAGGAGCCTCGTTCACCATCCGTTTTCCGTTGAAATTATCTTGCTGATCAGTGGCGTAATGGTATGCAAGAGATGCGAGTCTGCTATACTTCTTACCATACATGAGTAGATACGTGACAACCTTCGTGAAACTCATCGACGTATTGGTTTCTGCACGCAAATGTCCCAGTCTGATGGACGGGGGGCTCAGCATGAAACAACCGGCAACGGAAGCGAAAACCAGGATCCTCATTGTGGAGGATGAACTTATTATTGCAAAGGGCCTCGAGAAGCGGCTCATGGCACTGGGATACCTTGTGGCCGACACGGCGGCAACTGGTGAAGAGGCCGTAGGAAAGGCTTTGGAGGCCCGGCCTGACCTGGTGCTGATGGACATTAATCTCCCGGGATCGATGGACGGGGTGACGGCTGCCGAAAAAATCAGCTCATTAGCCGATATTCCGATTATCTTTCTTACCGCCTATACAGATTCCGATACCTTGGACAGGGCGAAGATTTCCGGGCCGTTCGGATATATTGTCAAGCCTTTTCAGGATATTACCCTTAAATCGTCCATTGAGATGGGGCTGTACAAACACCGCATGGAAAGCAGGCTTCGGCGCAGCGAAGAGCGGCTTTCCACCACGCTCAAAAGCATCGGGGACGGGGTCATTTCCACGGATAGAGCAGGAGTCGTATCCTTTCTGAATCCCGTTGCCGGTAATTTGACCGGTTGGAGCCATGAGGAGGCCGTCGGCAGGCATCTGCGGGAGATTTTCCGCTGTCGTGAACAGGAAAATTTCCCGTCCTGTGACGAGCTGGTTGTGTCAGTCATCCAGGCCGGCACAGCTGTTTCCCTGCCGGAAGAGACTTTTCTGCTCACGCGGGAGGGGCAGGAAGTGCCCATTGAAGCAAAGGCAACACCTATTCGCGATGAAAAAGGAAGTATTTCCGGTCTCGTTCTGGTCATGGTCGATATCTCACGGCGCGTGCGCATGGAGGATGACCTGCGCCGCTCGGAAAAACTCCTGCGCTCGATCTTTGCTGCTGTTCCCGATCTCTTTTCCATCATTGACAAGGATCACCGAATCGTTCTTTCCAACTGGCACGGCGGCTATGAGTATGTTCCCGCGTCGATCCGTGACAGCCATCCCTATTGTTATCAAGCCTATTATTCCTCGGATACTATTTGTGAGCCGTGCCATACGCTCGAAGTCTTTCGAACGGGTCAGCCGGTGTCCATGGAAAAATTCAACCCGCGGATCGGCTACGTGGAAATCAGAGCGTTTCCCATCCCCGATGAAGCGGGAAATGTTCTCTATGTGGCGGAGCATATTCATGACATAACGGCGCGCAAACTTGCCCAGGATGCGCTTGCCGGAGAGACGGAACGCCTGTCGGTAACCCTCCGCTCCATTGGTGATGGTGTTGTTACTACGGATACCGAATGCACGGTTGTTCTCCTCAATAAGGTTGCCGAGACACTAACCGGTTGGCGTCAGGAGGATGCGGCGGGGAAACATCTGGACGAGGTGTTCACCATCGTTAACGAAAAATCCCGGCTAAAAACTGATAATCCGGTGAAAATGGTGCTGACGACCGGCTGCATCGGTGAGCTTGCCAATCACACCGTCCTGGTGTCACGGGACGGAACAGAGCGGATTATTGCCGATAGCGCTGCGCCGATCCGGGACAAGGACAGTAAGATCGTGGGTGCGGTTCTCGTTTTCCGGGACATCACCGAGAAACGGAAGATGGAAGAGGAACTCCTCAAGGCCCAGAAACTCGAGTCGATCGGGATTCTGGCCGGTGGTATCGCGCATGATTTCAACAATCTCCTGACGGCAATTCTCGGGAATATTTCCCTTGCCAAGATGTATGTTCCTGAAGGGGACAAGATTCAGCAGAAGCTTTGCGAGGCGGAAAAAGCGTCTTTGCGTGCGCGTGACCTCACCCAACAGCTGTTGACCTTTTCCCGTGGCGGAGCCCCGGTGAGAAAAACCTCTTCCATTCCGGAAATTATCAAGGATTCCGCGGCTTTTTCCTTGTGTGGATCAAAAGTTACTTGCTCATTTACGATTCCGGCTGATCTGTGGCTGGTTGAGGTGGATGAGGGCCAGATCAGCCAGGTCATTAATAATATTATTCTCAATGCCGAGCAGGCGATGCCGGACGGCGGGGTGATCGAGGTTGCCTGCCGGAATATTCAGGTGGCGGCGGAGGACAATCTTCCTTTCCCGGATGGGCGTTATATCCTCGTGACTATCAGCGATCAGGGCGAAGGGATTTCCGAAGAAGCTCTGCCGCGGATCTTCGATCCGTACTTTACCACCAAGGAGTATGGAAAAGGATTGGGGCTGTCGACAGTCTATTCAATAATTCAGCATCATGATGGCCATATCTCGGTTTTGTCCAAGGCTGGAATAGGAACAACCTTTTCCATTTATCTTCCCGCCAGCGTTAGCCCTGAAGAACTGATTTCCCGGGAGGAACATGCTGTCGCGCCATGTGAAGCGACGCCGGTAAAGGGCAAAGTCCTTGTCATGGATGACGAAGAAAATATCCGGGAAGTTGTGGCGGAAATGCTGGATTTCATCGGGTATGAGGCTACCTTGTCCTGCAACGGGGAGGAGGCGGTGTCTCTCTACACGCAGGCTATGGAGTTGAAGCAGCCATTTTCCGCGGTGCTGATGGATCTGACTATTCCCGGAGGCATGGGGGGCGGCGAGGCGATGAGGATACTGCGGAAGATCAACCCGGAGGTGAAAGGTATTGTTTCCAGCGGTTATTCCAACGATCCGATCATGTCGGAATATAAATCCTATGGTTTTCACGGCATCATTACCAAGCCTTATAAACTTGATGAGCTCAGGGAAGTCCTGGAGCGGGTGACCAAGGAATAAACCGCAACTCCTCAACCGGCAATTCGCGTATGCCCGCTCCACTCCGGATTCCCTTTGGCCCTCCCGCCTGGTCAAGCAATTTCCTGTACGAGTTTTTTCCCTTTCAAACACTTTTTATCCATGGTACCTTTTTTCCATGTCCTGGAAAATTAAAGAGAATTACCGGCAGTTGCTGGCCGCTGAGACCGGCGCCGCCATAAAAAATTGGGGCGGCAAGCTGACGATCTGCCTTGTTTATCCGAATTATTATGCAACCGCCATGAGCAATCTTGGCTTTCAATCGGTCTATGCGTTCTGTAACTCTTTGCCGGATGTCGTCTGCGAAAGGGCCTTTCTTCCGTCTGCCGTCGAATTGAAAGAGTACCGGAAATCGGGGTCGCGTCTTCTTTCCCTCGAATCACAGCGCCCCTTAAGCGATTTCGATGTCCTGGCCTTTTCCGTATCCTTTGAGAACGACTACCTGAATATTCCGGCCATCTTCGAACTGGCCGGAATCCCGCCCTTTGCTTCGGAGCGAGACGCGTCGCATCCTCTGGTCATGGCCGGCGGCGCGGCGCTTTTTTTGAACCCGGAACCGGTTGCCGAGCTGCTGGACCTGGTCTGCGTGGGGGAGGGCGAGGCGATCCTGCCGCGGTTACTGGACTTTCTGCGGGCTCAGGGGGGTACTGCCCGGGCGGATTTGCTTGACAAGGCGCTGCGGTTGCCGGGGATCTATATTCCTTCGCGGTACCAGGTTGTGTATGACAGTGGTGGCATAACGCACATAAAGAGTCTTGGCGATGCCCCAGCCCGGGTGAAACGCGCCTGGGATACCGATCTCGTCTCCTCGGTGGTTGCCTCATCCCTGTTTGCTCCCGGTACCGAATTTTCCGACATGTACCTCATCGAGGTGTCTCGAGGCTGCCCCCGTGGCTGCCGCTTCTGTGCCGCAGGCTTTATTTATCATCCTTTTCGGCAACGTTCGCTGGAACTGCTCAAGCAAGAGGCTGAAAAAGGTTTGGAATTGAAAGATCGGATCGGTCTAGTCGGGGCAGCGGTATCCGATTACCGGGACCTCGGCGAACTGTGCCGTTTTATTTCGGAAAAAGGCGGGAAAGTCTCCGTTTCGTCACTGCGTATCGATGCTCTAGATGAAAATCTGCTCGACATTCTCCAGGCCAGCGGTCACAAGACCGTTGCCCTTGCGCCGGAGGGCGGCTCCCAGCGGCTGCGGGATCTGATCCGGAAAGATCTCACGGAAGAGCAGATTCTCGGGGCCTGCGATACCCTGATAGGGCGGGATATCCTCAACTTGAAGCTGTATTTCATCATCGGGCTGCCCAGCGAAACGGAGCAGGACCTGGCGGAGATGGTGGCTCTGATTGAAAAGATCCGTGAGCGGGTAATAACCGCCGCGAAGAAAAACCGGCGTCTCGGTTCCGTCCTGCTGTCCGTCAATCCGTTCGTGCCCAAGCCTTTTACGCCTCTCCAGTGGTGCGGAATGGAGGCTCTTGCCTCCCTGGAGAAAAAGTACCACTACTTGCGGCGTGCCGTCGGGAGTCTTTCCAATGTCAAGATCCAGCTGGAAAGTTTGCGGGAAGCGTTTCTCCAGGCGCTCCTGTCCCGGGGAGACCGGCGCCTGGCCGCCTTTCTGGTAAAGGCGCACCGGGACGGCAGCTGGAAAAAGGCCGCCAAAGAGCTGCGGCTTGATCCGGAAAGACTCGTCACCCGCACGATTCCGCTGGAGGAACCTCTTCCCTGGAATACGATCGATGGCGGTGAGCGTACCCGGCTCGTCAAGGAATATGAACGGGCTTTGCGCCAGCAATCCGGTTGAGCGACAGCACGGTCGTATCTTTTCCCAATCTTCCGCGGTCCGGTATTGCCTGCCTGGTGGAGGACTGTCCGGATTTTTCGCTTAAAATGGTGGGGTTTCGCTAAACCGGCAGTCTCATCTTTGCCTTTACAAGAAAAGCCGCCCTTTGTTACTATTGCCGCGCCTATGATTATCAGTCGTCTGGAAATACACGGTTTCAAATCGTTTGCCGACAAGGTATCCCTTGGCTTCCAACAGGGGGTGACGGCTGTTGTCGGACCGAACGGTTGCGGGAAATCGAACATTGTTGATGCCATCCGCTGGGTTATGGGGGAGCAGTCCGCCAAAACCCTGCGGGGCAAGAACATGGAAGATACCATTTTCGGCGGCAGTGAGACCCGCAAGCCGTTGGGGATGACGGAAGTTTCTATTTTCTTTTCCACCCAGGATGGCCGTGTTCCGGCCAAGTACCTTAACTTTAGTGAAATCCAGGTAACGCGGCGACTGTACCGGGATGGCGAGAGTGAGTATCTGCTGAATGGAACGCCCTGCCGGCTTCTGGATATATCCGAGCTGTTCATGGACACCGGGGCCGGCGCCAAGGCTTACTCGATTATCGAGCAGGGCAGAATCGGCATGATTCTCAGTTCCAAGCCGGAGGAACGGAGGCTGATTATCGAGGAGGCCGCGGGTGTAACCAAGTTCAAGGCGCGCAAGCAGGTTGCCTTGAAGAAAATCGAGGTTACCCGGCAGAATCTGCTGCGTATCGGGGATATCGTCGCTGAAATCCGCCGGCAAATGAATGCCTTGCAACGTCAGGCTAAAAAAGCTGAAAAATTCAGGGAATACCGTGAGGAATTGAAAGAAATTGAACTGCAGTTCGCCGTGACGGGGTATTGTCGGCGGATAGCGGATAAATCCGGTACCGAAGCGGAGATCGCCTCCCTGCAGGAGCGGTTCGCCGCTAAGACTCTGGAAATCGAAAAGTCCTCCCTGTCCTTGGATGAAAGAAAACTCCTGCTTCTGGAAGAGGAAAAAAAGCTGGCCGATGCCCAAGAGGAAAGCTATCGCCTCAAGGGAGAAATCACCGGCTGCGAAAGCCGTATCGGCTTCGAGCGCAAGGAGCAGGCCGGCCTGGAGGAGCGCATCGCTCGCTTTACCCAGGAACTGATGACGATCGGGACGCGATCCGCCGAGTCGGATGACGAGTTGCGCAAGCTGGAGGAACTGGAGAAAACCCTTGTTGCGGACCTTTCCCGGGAAGAAGAGGAACTGGTTGCCGCCGAAGAAGTTCTGGCCCGCTTGGCCGAGGAGGAACGGGTTGCTCTCGCGGGCCTTGAAGAACGCCGCCGCGACCTTTTTGCGATTGTATCCGAAGTATCCCAGTTTACTAATCAGGCAACGGCAGCTTCCCGGCGGCTGGAGTCACTCCGCGAACAGCTGGAGCGGAATCGTCGCGAAGGTCTCGGCCTCCAGGAGAAGCAGCATGATGCCCGGGGCAGGGTCTCCGAACTGGAGCTGTTGTCTCGATCATTGACCACGCAGAAGCAGGAGCTTGTCGTCCACTTGGACGAACTACGTGTCAGAGATGATGAACTGAGGAAGCGTCTCGAAGCAGTTGAACAATCCTTTCTTGCCGAGAAAGACCTGCTTAATAAAAATGCCTCGCGGCTCCATTCCCTGCAGGAATTGGAAGCGCAGTTTGCCGGGTATGGGCGTGGCGTACGATCGCTCTGTCTCGCCGAACCATTCAAGGGGCGTCTGCAGGGAGTTGTCGCGGATATTCTCGAGGTTGCGGAAGAATACGAGGTGGCTCTGGAGGCTGCCCTTGCCGATCGGCTGCAGTATGTAATCTGCGGCGGTGAAGGAGCTGCCCGGGATGCCCTTGCATTTCTCAAGGAGACTTCCGGAGGACGTTGCAGCCTGATCCAGCGGACGCTAGGCATTACCAGGGTTCCCGACTCTCCTGCCGGGTCGGAGCGTTTTCTCGACCGGATCACGGTATCGGAAGAAAACCGCGGCATGGCAGAGACCCTCCTGGCCGCTACCTTTATTGCGGAGACCATTGATTCCGCCCTGAAACTGGCCACGGCACACCCGCACCTGACTTTTGTGACCAAAGATGGCGATATGGTCAATGGTGGCGGGATCCTGCATGGCGGATCGATGGAAGCTGCCCAGCAGGGGCTCATCCACAAAAAACGCCAGATTAAGGAGCTGTCCGCCCTTGTTGAACGACTGACCGGTCATGTCGCTGAACTGGAGTCCGAAAGGGAGCGGCTGCGCGAAGAGGTTCGCCTGACCGATAGCGCTATGAAAGAGGCCCGCCAGGAACTTCATCGGCTGGAAATCCAGTTGGTCAATACCGAGAAGGATCTGCAGCGTGTCCGGGAAGAGCTCCAAAGAATCGAGGAGCGGCTTGCGCTGAAAGAGCTGGAAGATAGCCAGCTGCAAGAAGAATCCGAATCCCTTGAGGCGGAAATAGCTGTCTCGCAGCGTGAACGTGAGTTGCGCGAATCCAAAAGGGCCGCGCTCGAAGAAGAGCTGACTGTTTTGCGGGGAGGTCTGGAAAACGGGCAACGGGAAATTATGGAGGTGCGTGAGGATCTCACTGCACGCAAGGTCAGGTTAGCGGCCCTTCGCGAGAAGCGAGAGTCCGGCCGGCGAACCATGAAGAGGGTCGAGGAAAGCATTCAGGACCTCCATGCGCGTCATGCTCGCCTGGAAATCGAACTGCAACATAGTGTCCGGGAGCGGCAGGGGCTTGCCGAGTCGCGTGGTAAAAGCGATGAGGAACTGAAAGCGCTTCTGGAAAAACAGTGGCAGGCTGATGAAACATGTAAATCAATCAGGCTGCGCTATGAGCAGGAAGCCGCGCGTGCCCAAGAGGGGGAGGCCTCCCTCAAGGCGCTTCGCAGCAGTGGCGAGCTGCTTTCTCAGGAAATCGGAACCAAGAGCCTCAAGTTGACGGAAACCGTGATGTTGCTGCGGAATCTTGAGGAAACAGTCGCGGAAAAATACCGTTGTGAGCTGACTGACCTGGTTCCTCGTTACGCTGGGCGCGAATTTGACGAAAATGAGATGCGGGCCCGGCAGGCGGAACTGGTGGGGCTGATCGAAGGCATCGGCGAGGTTAATCTCACAGCTATCGAGGAATTCCGGGAGCTGGAGGAACGGTTTGAATTTCTCTCCGGGCAGAAATCGGACCTGGAGGAATCGCTGCATGATCTGCAGCAGGCCATCCAGAAGATCAACCGGACGACGCGAAAAAGGTTTCTCGATACCTTTGTCCTGGTAAACGAGAAGTTTCAGGAAGTTTTCCCCCGGCTTTTCTGTGGTGGCCGTGCGGAGTTGCGGCTGACGGATGAAGAGAATCTTCTGGAAACCGGAATTGACATCATCATTCAACCTCCGGGGAAAAAGCTGCAAAATGTAAACCTGTTGTCCGGTGGAGAAAAAGCGTTGACGGCAGTTGCCTTGATGTTTGCGATTTTTCTGATCAAGCCTGCCCCCTTTTGCCTCCTGGATGAGGTCGATGCGCCCCTTGATGAAGCGAATATCGGCAGGTTCAATGAGATGGTTCGTGAGATGAGTGCCTTTTCCCAATTTATCATCATCACCCATAGCAAAGCGTCGATGGCGAATGCTGATAGTCTTTATGGGGTAACCATGGAAGAGCCGGGGGTTTCGAAGCTGGTGTCAGTAAAGCTAAACTGAACGCCGGCCTAAGAGATCCGGTACTACCCAGCCGCTTTGCACACTGGCGTGCGGCTGCCTTGAATTATTTTTAACTCGCATGCAAAGGAGAATGTGTGCCCTTTAAAACCATACTTCATGACCTGGTTGAGGCAACGGCCGGTGCTACCGCGGCGATCCTGATTGATTGGGAGGGCGAGGCGGTGGAACTATACTCTCCCGCCGCCAATGATTTCGATATCAAGATCCTCGGCGCCCATCAAAATATTATTTTCAATCGTATCCGGGAAATCCGCCAGAAGGTTCCGTCACAGACCATCTGCAATACGGTGATAACCACAGACCGGCAGCATCTGATTCTTGGCGCCATAGGCGATGATTACACCCTGGTGACCACTCTGGAGAGGAATGCGCTTGTCGGGCGGGCTCTTATAAGTGTGCAGCGGGCCATAAAGCTTTTGGAAAAGGAGATTTGTTAGATGGCGGAAGAGAAGAAGGGGTTTTTCAAAAACTTCGTTGACAAGTTTACCGGGACTGCTTCTCAACCCCCTGTGGAAGACGTGGCCGAATCTCAAGAAAAACCGACAAAACCGGGGTTTTTTGAAAGGCTCACCGGCAGTGCTCCTCCGGCCCTTGTCGACGAGTTGGCCGATGCTCAAGATAGACAGGCAAAACCGGGATTTTTCGAAAGACTCAAAAAAGGGTTGAGTAAGACCCACGAAAGTCTGGTCGGGCGCATTGATACATTGCTGCTGGGCAAGAAGAAGGTTGATGCGGAAACTCTGGAGGAGTTGGAGGAGATCCTTGTCACGGCCGACATCGGCCTGGCGACAACCGTGGAACTGGTCGGCTCATTGGAAAAGCGGCTGAAAAGAAACGAGCTGCAGGATGGTGAAGCAGTAAAAAATGCCTTGAAGGAAGAGATGCTTGCCCGGTTGGAGGCTACCTCGTCAAGCCTGGCTACGGACAGCTATTCTCCTTTCGTGATCATGGTTATTGGTGTGAACGGGGTGGGCAAAACTACCACAATCGGCAAGCTGGCGAGCAAGTTCACTGCCGAGGGGAAGAAAG
>JAJZQA010000068.1 GCA_021810985.1 Deltaproteobacteria bacterium | reverse complement strand
CGAAGGGGACCTTGGCGCAGAAGGTCTATGGAACAACCCAGATCAGCGAACGCCATCGGCACCGTTATGAACTGAACAACCGTTACCGGGACCTGTTGACCGAAAAGGGGTTGACGCTTTCAGGGGTTTATGAGGCGGAAGGTTTGGTGGAAATGGTTGAGATCAAAGATCATCCCTGGTTTTTGGGCTGCCAGTTCCATCCAGAGTTCAAATCAAAGCCTCTGAACCCTCATCCGCTCTTCAAGGCCTTTATCGGCGCGGCGCTTGCCGCAAAGCATTGATTTCGGATTTGCTGCGCAGACGGGAGAGAACGTGGTTAAAGAGATTCAGGTCGGAAATGTAAAAATTGGCGGAAACCGGCCGCTGGTGCTGATCGCCGGCCCGTGCGTCATCGAAAGTGAAGCCCTCACTCTCCATGCCGCGGAGCGGTTGATGACTATCTGCAACGGCATTGCGATGCCCCTTGTTTTTAAGGCCTCCTACGACAAGGCTAACCGGACATCCGTAACTGCCTTCCGGGGGCCGGGGCTGCGGGAAGGGCTCCAGATCCTTGCGAAAGTAAAGGAGTCCCTCGGGGTTCCCATCCTGACCGATGTGCATTCCATTGAGGAAATCGGACCGGTTGCCGAGGTCGCGGATATCCTTCAGATCCCGGCCTTCCTTTGTCGCCAAACAGATCTGATTGATGCCGCTGCCCGAAGCGGCCGGGTCATCAATATCAAGAAGGGCCAGTTCCTCGCGCCTTGGGATATGCGCAATGTCGTGGACAAAGCTCTTTCCACCGGCAATTCGCAGATTCTCCTTACGGAACGGGGAGCCAGTTTCGGCTATAATAATCTGGTCTCGGACATGAGAAGCCTGCCGATCATGCGGAAGATCGGCTATCCGGTGGTGTATGACGCTACCCATAGCGTTCAGCTTCCCGGAGGACTGGGTGGGGCTTCGGGTGGTCAACGGGAGTTTGTCGAGTATCTCTCACGGGCGGCCGTGGCAACCGGGATTGATGGAATTTTCCTGGAAGTTCACGAAGATCCGGAAAATGCCTTGTGCGATGGACCGAATTCCATCAAGCTCGCTGACCTTCCGCCGTTGCTGAAAAAACTGAAGGCCATTGACGCGATAATCAAGTAGTGATGACGAATCAGGGGTAAGAAAAAGGTGCGCTGACACCGGCTTACTCCTTTTTTATGGGTAGAGAGGTGGACGTTGTGATTCTGGAAGAAGCGAAACGAGTAATACGGGTCGAGGCGGAAGCGCTGTTGGCTCTGGCTGAATCACTGAACGGTGAATTCGCCAAGGCGGTGGACCTGATTATGTCCGCGCAGGGTCGTGTTGTTGTGACGGGAATGGGCAAGTCCGGAATCATCTGCCAGAAAATTGCCTCGACGTTTTCCTCAACCGGAACCCCGGCTTTTTTCCTGCATCCTGCCGAAGGGATCCATGGCGATCTGGGCATGATCATGAAGGGCGATGTGGTGATCGCCGTCTCGAACAGCGGTGAGACCGAAGAAGTCATTCGGATCCTGCCCGTGATCAAACGCATCGGCGCCAAGCTCATCTCCATGTCGGGAAATGCCGCTTCCACCTTGGCCAAGGCAGCGGATGTCTTTCTCGAAATTGCCATCAAGGAAGAGGCCTGTCCGCTCGGTTTGGCACCGACCGCCTCGACAACGGCCACTCTTGCCATGGGCGATGCCCTTGCGGTGGCGCTTCTCGTGACCCGGGGCTTCAAGGCGGAAGATTTTGCCCTGTTTCATCCCGGCGGCGCCTTAGGCAAAAAACTGATTCTTCGGGTCGAGGACCTGATGCATTCGGGCGACGCCGTACCGCTGGTTTCCGAGGACGTCCTGATGCGGGAAGCACTCTTCGTTATTACTTCCCGGGGGCTTGGAATTACCGGCGTTATTGATTCCCAAGGTGCTCTGCGGGGTGTTATTACCGACGGAGACCTGCGACGGGCTCTTGAAAAAGGCGCCGATATTCTCAATGCGACAGCCGGGACAATGATGTCCCGTAACCCGAAAAGAATTAGCGCAGGAGATCTGGCGGCCAAGGCTTTGCAGCGCATGGAAGAACACTCGATTACCTCGCTTTTTGTTTTCAGCGATAGTTCCGCCGCTCAGCCGGTCGGTATCATTCATCTTCACGATCTTTTGAAGGCGGGCCTTGCCTAATGAAACTGCGAATTGCTCCTATCAGGTTGCTGCTTCTTGATGTTGACGGGGTCCTTACCGATGGCCGGATTGTTTTCGATTCCAATGGGGTTGAAAGCAAGTTCTTCAATGTGAAGGATGGCCACGGAATAAAAATGCTGCAGCGGGCCGGCATAACTGTCGGCATCATATCCGGCAGGGAATCGCGGGTGGCAGCCAACCGGGCGGCTGAACTGGGAATTGAGCACGTGTACCAGAAGTCCCTGGACAAGATGATTCCCTACCGGGATGTCCTTGAAAAAACGGGCTTCAGTGATCATCAGGTCGCATTTATGGGCGATGATATCATTGACGTGCCGCTCCTGCGCCGGGTTGGTTTTGCCGCGGCTCCGGCCGATGCGGTTGCAGACGTGCTTCCCCATGTCCATTTCGTGACAAAAAACAGGGGGGGCTGGGGTGCCGTGCGCGAAGTTTGTGACCTTATTTTGAAAGAGCAGTCGGCTTGGGAGTCGGTGACCGCCAAGTATTTTCTTCCGTGAATCCACCATGAATAGCGACCTGTACCGCAGTTGCTCGTGCCTGCTTCAATCTCTATGCCAAGTTTCTGTTTTTCGGCTAAAATCTGCTTTACACCCATTTTTTATGATGTTATACTCTGCCTGAATTATGCAGAAATTCAATAAAATCAAGCAGGTTCTGGCTCTTGTCGTCATTGCCGCGGCAGCCTATCTTACGGTGGTGATCGCAGTGAAGTACCATCGTCTGAAGGGACCCGTCGACATTTTGTCGGATCTTCCCAAGAACATCGACCTCTCATTGCAGAAGGTCCACTATACCAATACAAAAGATGGTGTTCTCCAGTGGGATCTTCTCGCGCGTAAGGTCGACTATTATAATGATTCCGGGATTATCCGGTTTTCGCAAGCGGAAATGGTGCTTTTCGGAAAAGGTGGCTCCGGAAAGTACACCCTGGTTGCCGGCACCGCTGATTATCTCAAAAAAACCGGTGACGTGAAACTTGTTGGTAATGTTTCGGCGAACAACGAAGCGGGATTGACCTTTACCACCGGTCACCTGGAGTACTCGGCATCACGTTCGCTCGTTTCCACTGATGATAAAGTTCGCCTGGAGGACGCCTCAATGATTGTTGAGGGTACGGGAATGGAGCTCAGACTGGACTCCCGTAAGTTGAAAGTGTTGCACAACGTTACCGCGGTCATTCAGACCCGAAAGAAATAATATGAAATTATTTGCAGGAATAGTATCTGCGCTGCTGGTGGCCTCGGCTTCCCTTAGTTTTGCGGCTCCGCCGGGGAAAGATCCCGGCGGTCAGCCGATTGTCATCAAATCGAACGAACTCCAGGCCGATACGAAATCCAGGACGGCAACTTTCTTGGGAAAGGTAGTCGCGAAGCAGGACTCCATCACGATTCATACCGATAAACTGGTTGTCCGCTATGCCGAGAAGGGTGGGAATGTTGAAAAGGTCGAAGCCTTTGGCAATGTGCGCATCGTTCAGGAAAACCGTATCGGCACCGCCCAGCATGCTGTCTATTATACGAATGACGGGAAAATCGTTCTGTCGGGATCACCGAAAGTGGTCCAAGGCAAGGACATGGTTTCCGGAAGCGAGATAACCTATTTCGTCAATGAGGAGAAAAGTGTAGTGACCGGCACCTCGGATGCGCGGGTCGAAGCGGTGATCTATCCGAAAGGGAAGGGACGGGATGACGCAGCGAAGCCATAAGCTAACCCTTTCTACCACAGGCTTGAAAAAAACCTTTGGTAAGCGGGTCGTGGTCAACGGCGTCGATCTTGAGGTCCCTTCCGGCGAAGTCGTTGGTCTTCTAGGCCCCAACGGCGCCGGAAAAACGACCACATTTTACATGGTGGTCGGGCTTTGCCGCCCTGACGCCGGTCAGGTCTTCATCGGTGAGGAAAATATCACCGGCCTGCCCATGTACCTCAGGGCTCGAAAGGGCATCAGCTATCTTCCCCAGGAGCCATCGGTTTTTCGTCGCCTGACCGTGCGGGAGAATCTGCTCGCGGTTCTTGAGTCCACAGATAGGTCGGCAGGAGAGCGTCTTTCCGTTATGGAGCACCTGTTGGCCGAGTTTAAAATATCGCATCTTGCTCATATCAAAGGTTTTTCCCTTTCCGGCGGCGAACGAAGACGCGTGGAGATTGCGAGAGCATTGACAACCGAGCCCGATTTCATCCTCCTGGATGAGCCCTTTGCCGGAATCGACCCGATCGCGGTCCTGGATATTCAGAATATTATCGTTGATTTGAAAAATCGCGGCATTGGCGTGCTTATTTCCGATCATAATGTGCGGGAAACTCTTGGTGTTTGTGATAAAGCCTATATTTTGAATGATGGCAAGGTGCTTGAGTACGGTGACCCGAAAAAAATAGCCGAGAGCAAACAGGCTCGTGAAATTTACCTGGGAGAAAAATTCAGTCTGTAGGGTGTCTTCTTAAATTCATACACAAGGTATCGATGAATTATGGCCATTGAAATGCGACAACAGATGAAGCTTTCGCAGCAGTTGGTGATGACACCCCAGTTGCAGCAGGCCATTAAGCTTCTCCAGCTTTCCCGTATCGAGTTGCAGGACCTGGTCAGCCAGGAGTTGGAGGAGAACCCTGTCCTCGACGAGTCACTCGAAGTTGAAGAGATCAAGGAGCCTGATACCCTTGAAATGACGGAAAAGGAGACCGCTCCGCAGGAAGACCTGGAGTCCTTTAGCGAAGTCAAAGCGGGTGAAGATACCCTCCAGGATATGGACTGGGCGACCTACCTTGACAGTTATAACTACAGCTCCGGCGAACAGTATTATGAAGAAGATGATGACCGGCCTTCCTATGAAAACCTCCTGACCAAGAAGACAACCCTTTTCGACCATCTGCTCTGGCAGTTGAAATTATCCCGGGTAACCGAGCAGGAAATCCTTGTGGGCTCGGAGATTATTGGTAACATTGATGAAGAGGGGTACCTGCGGTCGAGTCTTGCGGATATAGCCGAGTGCTGCTCTGTCGGTGAGCCCTTTGTCGACTCGGTACTGGCCAAGATTCAGGAGTTTGACCCCATTGGTGTTGGCGCACGGAATCTTCAGGAGTGTCTGCTGCTCCAGGTGAAGCAGTTGGGTATGGAAGGAAGTGTCGTCGAAGCCATGCTTTGCGAGCACTTGAAGGATCTCGAACAGCGGAAATACAAGCAGATTGCCAAGGCTCTCGGAATAGACTTCAACGAAGTTCTAGTCGCTGCCAAGATTATTGCCGGTCTCGACCCGAAACCCGGAAGGCAGTTTTCTCAGGAAGATGTCCACTACATTTCCCCTGATATTTTTGTCTACAAGGTCGGGGAAGAATTCGTCGTGGTTCTGAACGATGAGGGGATGCCGAATATCAGGATCAACCCGCTCTATACCGGAGAGGGGCGTACAGCTGGGTCGGAGAATCAGAAAGCGGAAGAATATATCAATGAAAAAATGCGTTCGGCGCTCTGGCTGATCAAGAGCATTCATCAGCGTCAGCGTACCATTTACCGGGTTTCGAAGAGTATCGTAAAGTTCCAGCGGAATTTCTTTGAGCGCGGGATCGCGTTCCTGAAACCCCTGGTGCTCCGGGACATCGCTGAGGACATCGGGATGCACGAATCCACCATCAGTCGTGTTACGACCAACAAGTATATGCAGACGCCACAGGGGCTGCTGGAACTGAAGTTTTTCTTCAACAGCGGGATTTCAACGGTGGAGGGTGATGCAATGGCCTCCGAGAGCGTGAAAAATATCATCAAAGAGATCGTTGACGGGGAAGACCCGCGCAAACCATTAAGCGATCAACGGATTGCCGAAATTCTTTCTGCTCAGAATATCAACATTGCCCGACGCACGATCACCAAGTACCGCGAGATGCTGAAAATCGGATCTTCATCCGAGCGGAAAAGACTTTTTTAGCTTCACGCAGGGCCGTACCCTCATTTGTTACATTACTGATTTATCAAGTGAAAAGGAGATACTAACTATGCAGATCACAACAACCTTCAGACATATGGAGTCAAGCGAGCCGCTCAAGGCTTATGCTCAGGAAAAACTCGACAAGGTCCAGAAGTATATCGACGAGCCGATTGTAGCCCAGGTTTTTCTGACAGTGGAGAAAATTCGTCACATCGCCGAAATAACCATTACCGCGCGAGGGATTACCATCAAGGCCTCCGAAGAGACCAACGACATGTATGCGGCGCTTGATGCGGTGACCGATAAGATCGAGCGGCAGCTCCGTCGTTACAAAGAGCGCATCAAGGCTCATAAGCCGGGTAATGACAGCACCGATAGACGGGTGAAAAAGACGATTCTTGCCGCGGAAAGTATCGAACAGAGCCAGGAGCCGGTGATCATCAAGTCAAACACTTTTTCCATCAAACCGATGTCCGTGGAAGAGGCTGTCATGCAAATGGATCTCCTCAATAAGGATTTCCTGGTGTTTACCGATTCTTCAACAGAAGATATCAATGTCATTTATCGTCGCAAGGACGGGAATTTCGGGTTGATTGAGCCGCAGAAAGGTTGATCATGTACGTGCTGAGCCACGTGTTCTTGTTTACGGTCTGAGGAATTGATGAAAATAGGCGACTATTTCAATTCCCTGGATATTATTCCCAGCCTGGTCTCCGCGACAAAGGATGAAGTGCTGAAAGAGCTGGCTGCAAAGCTTGTGGCACGTCATTCCGCAATTGATCGTGAGGAAGTGCTCCGCCTTCTACTGGAGCGGGAATTGCTCGGCAGCACCGGTATCGGGGGTGGCATTGCCATCCCCCATGCCAAGCTGCGGATAGGGGGCGATCCCCTGGTTGTTTTTGGACGCAGCACGAAAGGCATTATCTATGATGCCTTGGACGGCAAGCCGGTTACCCTGTTTTTTCTCTTGATTGCCGATGAGAATTCCTTCGATCTTTATCTGAAGCTTCTGGCCAGAATTTCTCGACTTCTGAAAGATCGGACGCTGCGTAGCCGGCTGTTGGAGGCTTCAGGCGCAGCTGCACTGTATGATATTATTCAGGAACAGGATGCCAGGTTTTGAAACAGTGTAGTCCGACTATTGAAGATCTTCTTCATGATTCCGAATATGGACTAGATCTTACCCTTCTTGCGGGGGAACGCGGCCTTGGCAACAGGATTGAAACTCCGCGCATACAGAAACCGGGGCTAGCTCTTACGGGGTATACGGAGCACCTGCATCCGGATCGGATTCAAATTCTCGGCAGTACGGAGATATCGTATCTCCGGCAGTTGCCCGAAGAAACGGCGTGCCGCCATCTCGATAAGCTCTGTGCCTTTCCCGTCATCTGTTTTGTAACTACCATGGGACTTGAACCTCCCGGCTGCCTTGTCCGGGCCGCAAATGAGGCTGGAATCCCCCTCTTACGGACACATCACCTCTCATCCAACTGCATTTCACTGGTGACGAAATTTCTCGAAGAACGCTTGTTGCCCATCACCCATGCGCAAGGTGTGCTGGTTGACGTATTTGGCGTTGGTGTGCTGATTCTCGGAAAAAGCGGCATCGGCAAGAGTGAAAGCGCCCTTGATCTGGTTATCCGCGGTCATCGTCTCGTGGCTGATGATATCGTGCAGATAAGGAAGAGAAGTGCTGCTGCGCTGGTCGGCAGCGCATCTGAAACATTGCAGTTCCGCATGGAGATCAGAGGGCTCGGCATTATCAATATCAAGGACCTTTTTGGAATTTCCGCCATTCGGGAAAAGAAAATAATCAATCTCGTGATCGAGCTTGTGGAATGGGAGCCGACTCAGGAGTATGATCGTCTTGGTATTGATGACGAAACGTATACAATTCTTGAAGTTGGTTTCCCCTATCTGAAGATTCCCGTGCGGTTCGGCAGAAACCTTACTTCGATCATCGAGGTGGCAGCAAGGAATTTTCTGTTGAAGGGGATGGGCTATCATTCGGCGCGTGAGTTCGATGAAAGACTCCTGGCTCGCATGGAAAGCTGTCTAACGGGTGATGATGTTGAGTAAACAAATGCGAATTGTTATCATTACCGGGTTGTCAGGATCCGGAAAGTCCACCGGGGTCAGAGTCTGTGAAGACGAGGGCTTTTTCTGTATCGATAATCTCCCGGTGAGTCTTATCCCCACTTTTGTAGAGCTGGTTGCGAAGTCCGAGGATAGTACCAGGGATGTCGCTTTGGTAATGGATATCCGGGATCTCGAATCCCTCCGCGGGTATGAGAAAGTGCTGCAAACCGTTCGGCAAGCCGGCCATACGCTTGAGATAGTTTTTTTTGATGCTTCCGACGAGGTGCTTATCCGTCGTTTCTCGGAGACGCGGCGCAGGCACCCGGTGTCGAAAAGCGGTTCGGTGCCGGAAGGCATCCGCTATGAACGGGAACAGTTGGCTGGTCTGCGACGGATGGCGACCCGGGTCATCGATACTTCAGAGTTCAATATCCATCAGTTGAAGGATGCCGTCATTTCATTTCTGAAAGGTGGCGAAAAAGCCCGTGAGATGACGGTGCATCTGCAGTCCTTCGGATTTCGCTATGGTATTCCCCTTGAATCTGACCTGGTGATGGACGTACGCTTCCTTCCCAACCCATATTTTGTGCCGTCATTGCGGGAGTATTCAGGGCTCGACCCTCTGGTGCGTGAATATGTGCTGGGTAAAGATGAGACAAACCAATTCCTCGCCAAATTTAGTGATTTATTGGAGTTTCTGGTCCCCGGATATCAGCGGGAAGGAAAGTCATACCTGACGATTTCCACCGGTTGCACCGGTGGAAAACACCGATCCGTAGCGATAACGGAGGAACTGAAAAGTTTTTTTGCTGACAAAAATGTGATTGTAAAGATCACTCACCGGGACATTGGGAAGGGGTAGTCTATGATAGGTTTAGTATTGGTTGCTCATGCAGGATTAGCCAGGGAGCTTCTTAAGGCAGCCGAAATGATAGTAGGATGCATTGAAAAGGCGGAAGCTATCGGGATCACCGCGAAAGATTCCGTAGAGCAGATCCGGGACAGTGTCGCTGGCGCCATTGAAAAAGTTTCCGGGGCCGGAGTTATCATCATGGCGGACATGTTTGGCGGTACGCCCTCGAATATGAGTATTTCTTTTTTAAAGGACAACGAAGTTGAAGTGATAACCGGGGTAAATCTGCCAATGGTGATCAAGTTCGCTTCGGAACGTGACAAGTCAGGTGTCGAGGAACTTGCGGCTACTTTGAAAAAGTGCGGACTGGAGAGTATTTCCGTAGCCGGTGATTATCTGAAATAGTATTTTTACCTGTTTGCTAAAAAGGTTTACTGTAGGAGGTGCTGTGACGGGGCGCTCAATTTTACCCGTTGCCGCATTATTTTGCTGCGGGGTGGTTAGGTAAGTTATGCTGATTGAGGAATTTGTCATACCGAATAAATTGGGACTTC
>JAJZQA010000067.1 GCA_021810985.1 Deltaproteobacteria bacterium | reverse complement strand
TTCAGCCATCGGAGTATTTCCTTGTGCTGCTCTTTCATCAGGTCTTCGACAACCTTTTCGAGCATATCCGCCGTGATTATGTCGGAATAATCAGTTTTCTTGGAGGCGATGATGCTTCCTCCGCGATACAGCAGGGTCGTGATCAGGGGATTCCGGATACCGCTGTCTTCTGTCTGGATGTGGAAGGCAACACCTTTATAAAAAATATTGTGATTATACCCAGGTACCATGGTTGTCCGTATTCCTGACGATTCCGGCAAACGTGTAATGCAACCGCTGAGAATCCGCTGCTGCCGGAAAAAATAGCATGCTGAAAAAAATCATGCAAGAAAGAAAAAACTGAAAAATCAACTCATTAGGTTGTCTTTTCGAGAAGTTCCTTAACTCTGGCAACTGCCTCCATGGCGTCCCGGGCGTACAGGTCGGCGCCGATCTCCTTGGCGTAGTCCTCGGTTACTACGGCTCCGCCCACCATGGTGAAGGTCTTTACGCCCTCTTCGTGGAGTTTGCGGATTACGTTTTCCATTTCAGCCATGGTTGTGGTCATGAGGGCGGAGAGGCCGACCGCGTCGACTTTTTGCTCCCGTGCCTCCTGGATAATCCGTGCCGCGGGCACGTTTTTTCCCAGGTCAATAACTTCAAATCCGTGATTCTCCAGGAGGGTACAGACGATGTTTTTGCCGATGTCGTGGATGTCCCCTTCAACGGTAGCCATGAGAATCCTTCCCGCGGTGGCAAAGGAGCCCTGGTTCATTTCTTCTTTGAGACGAGCGAAGGCGGTCTGCATTGTTTCCGCGGAAAGCATAACCTGGGGAAGGAAAACCTGGTTTTTTGCAAAGCGGCGTCCCACCTCTTCCAGTCCCGGTAGCAAGCCTTCGTTGCTTACTTGCAGCGGGGTGAGTCCTTCACCCAGCGCCTGCTCTACGAGCTCACGAATACCTTCTTTGTTGCCATCGATAATGGCGCGGGACAGGAGACCCCGGATATCGAGTGGCACGGAAGGAGCTTTTGCCGCGAGGGCATCGGTGGTCTGCTTGTCGCGGTAGGCCTCGATATAGCTTGCTGCCCGGGGATCTTTCCGCAGCAGGACCATGGCTGCCCGCCAGACATCCATCATCGCCTGTTCCTTGGGATTGATGATCGCGGCATCAAGGCCGGCCTGCAGGGCCATGGCGAAAAAAGTAGAGGAAATGAGGGGGCGCGAAGGGAGACCGAAGGAAATGTTGCTTACCCCAAGTACCGTGTTCAGGGACAGGCTGTCCTTGACCTGTCGAATGGCGGCCAGGGTCTCGACTGCCTGCTTCTGTTCGGCACTGACCGTGAGGGTGAGGCAGTCGATGACGAGATCCTGCCGGGGTAAGCCGAGTTTCCCTGCTGCGTCGAGAATCTTGGCCGCAACGGCTGTTCTCCCGTCCGCGGTTTCCGGAATGCCATTCTCGTCCAGGGCCAGGCCGATAATCGCCGCGCCGTATTTCTTGACCAGGGGCAATACGCGCTGGAGGCTCTTTTCTTCTCCCGTTACCGAGTTGATCAACGGTTTGCCGTCAACGGCCTTGAGCCCTCTTTCCAGCGCTTCCGGATTGGATGAATCCAGCACCAATGGAACGGTAACCGCGCCGGAGACGCAGAATACCGCCTGCTCCATGGTGGCCGGCTCGTCAATTCCCGGGGTACCGACATTGACGTCGAGCAGTGTTGCCCCGGCAGCCGTCTGTTCGGCGGCTTCACGGCGAATATAGCTGATTTTGCCTTCCCGCAATTCGGCGGCAAAAGCTTTTTTTCCGGTCGGATTGATACGTTCGCCGATAATGGCGGCCGGGTGGTTGCCGCCGATCGCGACAATCCCGGAGCGACTGGATAGCCAGGTTACGCCCTGCTCCGCGGGGGCCTTGGAAAAGGGCCGCTCTTTGCCTTTGAGTGCGTCACGTATGGCGCGGATATGTTCCGGAGTTGTGCCGCAACAGCCGCCGATAATCCTGACGCCCAGTTCCAGCAGGCGGTCGTGATAGGCCGTCATTTCTTCCGGTGTTCCGGGGAAGATGGTCTTTCCGTCCTTGAGGATCGGTAGTCCGGCATTTGCCTGGGAAATAAGGGGACGTTCAGTTACGCGCCGCATGGAACGGAGAATCTCGTAAATTCCCTCAACGCCAAGTCCGCAGTTGGAGCCGATAATGTCGGCGCCCACCGCATCAAGGGTGATGGCCGCCGCTTCGGGGGGCGTTCCGAGAACACTTCTTCCCATATCGTCAAAAGTCAGCATGGCAATGATGGGAATGGTGGCGGATATCTCTCTGATAGCGATGACGGCGGCCCGGATTTCCTTGATGTCGAGAAAGGTCTCAAGGGTAATGAGATCCGCGCCGGCCTCGATCAGACTTTCGGCCTGTTCCCGGAAAATGGCTGCCATGGCATCAAAGGAAAGATCGCCGACCGGCTCGACAAATTTTCCGGTCGGTCCAATTGAGGCAGCGACGTAGGCGGAGCCACCGGCAACATTCCGTGCAATTGTGACGCCGGCCCGGTTTATTTCCCGGAGGCGACCTTCCAGGCCATAGTGAGAAAGTTTTTCTCGGTTGCCGCCAAAGGTGTTTGTGACGATAATGTCAGCCCCGGCGTCAGCGTAGGCACGATGTACTCCGGCAACAACCTCGGGCAGTGTGAGATTCAGTTCTTCCGGGGATTGCCCCGGTTTGAGGCCCCGTTCCTGGAGCATGGTTCCCATTGCGCCGTCCAGTACGAGAATCCTTTCCCTGATGACTTCCAAAAATGGGGCTTTCATTTGTCTGTTCCTCCGGGTGCGGTAATGGCTGCCCGGCTCGCGGGAGATCCATCGATTGAGCTGGTATCCTGGTCTTTTTCCAGGTGAAAGTCCGGTTCCAGCGGTTTGTCCAACTGGAGGTGGCCAGCCAGCGTGGCGACGTTCCGGCCTTCGACGAGAAACTGGACTTTTTTGATTGCCGGGAAGTTGAATGTTACCGTGTTGACCATCGAATACACTGCGGTCATTTCCGCGGAACTGCCATTCGGCAGTCCCTCCACGAGGGGGGCGCCAAGGTCAATTACCGCGGTATCACCGTGGATTTGAACCGATCGGAAAGAACTGTTCTGGGGAATGGTCGCTGCCAGGTCACCAAGGGGTCCATTGGCAAGTTCCTCCAGGATGGCCCGGATGCAGGGGGAGATGTCAGTGCTGCAGGATCCTTCGATTTCACGGGCTTCCCGGATGAACCCGCTGCCGTCGGTGGCTGAGAAAAAGAGCGTGACGGGAACGGTTCCGGCCGGCTTCGGCAGTACCGGGCCCTGGGGAGTCTGGTGTCGTGCCAGGTATTTGTGCAGCATCATTGATCCAAGCATGACCGCCGCGGCAAGAAATGCTATCAGCAATACCGTTCGTGCATAAAAGTGTTTTTTTGGCCGGGTCCTTTTCATGGTGCTGCACATCCTTCTTTTTCGAGTACCACCTGGTGAACATCATGCAATGTTTCACCGAGGAAACGATTGCCGACTTTGAGAAAACCGGCCGGGACGTCTGTTACGAAGTAGTGGTGGTTGCCTCGTTCCGCGGGCGGCCGGATCAGTCCGGAGTTCCGCAGGATTTCCGCAACGGTGCGGGCGGTTTCCGCGGCCGAATCGACAAGCTGTACGCCTTCGCCCATTGTCGAGGCAATAGTATTTTTGAGTAGCGGGTAGTGGGTGCAGCCGAGTACCAGGGTGTCGACCCCCTCGTTTCTCAAACCTCGCAGGTACTTCTCCGCGGTGAGGCGGGCAATTTCGTTGTCAATCCAGCCCTCTTCCGCCAACGGGACGAAGAGCGGGCAGGCCCGGGTCACGACCTCGATTTCAGGGTTAATTCTTTTAATTGCTTTTGTGTAGGCACTGCTGCGGATGGTCCCCTCGGTGCCGATGACACCAACTTTTCCAGTTTTCGTAACGGCAGCGGCCCGCCGGGCTCCCGGCTCTATGACACCGACAATCGGCAGGGAAAACTTCTTTTTCAAAGCTTCGAGGGAGACGGCGGAGACGGTATTGCAGGCCGCAACTAGTAATTTGATATCCCGCTGGACCAGGAATGTCGTAATTTCCATGGAGTAGCGGGTTACTGTTTCCGGGGACTTGGTTCCATAGGGAACCCGTGCGGTGTCACCCAGGTAGAGTGTGTCTTCCTGAGGTAAGGATTTGATTATTTCCTTGAGGACGGTAAGTCCGCCCACACCAGAGTCGAATATGCCGATTGCTTTCCAGGACACGTTTTTCAGACCTTTATTGCCGGTGACTATCCCATTGTTCCGGAAGTGAACTCACGTCAGGCTTCAGGGGAGGAAAGTGCTTGAATCAACTGAAAGTATTTCAGCGCTAAATCAGTAAATTTAATATGTATTTAGCGCTTTTGTCAAGGCTATTGTCGTCCCGGGAGCTCTCCATTCTCCGCAAGCCGGTTTATTGGCAATATTATCCTTTAATTGCAGGCTGAAATTTGCTATTGGTATAAAGATTATCCGTAGGAGGATGTGAAATGGGAAAGCAGGAATTGATTGCGAAAACGAAAGAAACACTCTCTCCTTTTGAAACGGAAAATGTCATCAAGTTCTTACAGCAGATCACCGTGAAGAGTGCCATGGAAAATCCCTGGCTGATCGGCGCGTTCCTGGTCATATTTTTCTATGCGGTCATTAAACGCTCGAAGTTTGTCCTGCTCGGACTCTTTTCCGTAATCTCCATCATGTTGCTGGTACGTTTCGCCTTTCCGCCCGCGGGAGAGGAACTCAACCTTTCTTCAACTCTTCCGTTTGTCTTTGGCGGTTTACTGATCGGCGGAGTGCTTCTTTATTTCAATTTTGTCAAGACCGAATAGGACCGCGTGAACAGAACCGGATTTACAACAACCATTCCCCTGGAAATACTCCTTGCGGCAGAGAGAATCCCTGTCGATCTGAATAACCTTTTCATAACCGGCGGCAGGAGCCTTGAGCTTATCGAAGCCGCAGAGGCGCAGGGATTTCCCCGCAACATCTGCGGTTGGATCAAGGGTATCTATGGCGCCGTGATCGAGGGCGGCATCCTCGAACTCGTGGCGGTCACCGAGGGAGATTGCAGCAATACCCGTGCGCTCATGGAGGTTCTCTCCCTGCATGGCATCACGACTATCCCTTTTGCCTATCCCCATGATCGGAATCCCCGGGCACTCCGTGAGGAAATTGAGAGGATGATGGCACACTTCGCTGTTGGCTGGGATGAGGTGAATCGCGCCAGTGACAGTCTGGAGTCCGTCCGGCGAAAAATAGCGGAGATTGACCGCCTGACCTGGGATGATGGACTTGTCTCGGGAGCGGAAAATCACTATTTCCAGGTGGCATCCTCGGATATGAACGGCTCAACGAAAAATTTCGAAGCGGAGGTTGACGGTTTCCTCGCTGAAATAGCCGGCCGTACTCCCTATCGGGACAGCATCCGCCTGGCGTATGTCGGGGTTCCTCCCATTATCGACGACCTCTATCCCTTTCTCGAATCCCATGGCGCACGTGTAGTTTTCAATGAGACGCAGCGGCAATTTTCCATGCCGTACGGGATTCCCGATCTGGTGGAACGCTACCGGGCCTATACCTATCCCTATGATATTTTTTACCGGTTGGCGGATATCAAGCAGGAGCTCAAAAAAAGACAGGTCAATGGCGTGATCCATTACGTCCAGTCATTCTGTTTCCGGCAGATTGAAGACATGGTGGTTCGTCAGCAGCTTTCCCTGCCGATTCTCACCCTGGAGGGTGACAAGCCCGGACCACTGGATGCCCGGACGAAAATCCGCATCGAAAGTTTTCTTGAGTTACTGGGAGAGCAACAATGAGGATCGGTATCGATCTTGGCAGCCGGAAAGTGAAATTCGCCCTCGTGCGGAATGAGAAGGTTGCGCGCCTGGAGAGTTTTGATACGCTGTCTTTTTACAAGCGCTTCGGACGGATGGACGGGGATGACCTGACCTTCGATCTGGCCGGAACCGGATTCTTTTCTGCCTCTGAGTTGGCAGCTGCTGCCATTGTGGCGACCGGTTATGGCCGCAATACCCTGAACCTGAAAGGTGTCAGGATCGTCTCCGAGATCAGGGCGCATGTTGCCGGTGCGCTTTTTCAGACCGGACTGCGGGATTTCACGCTGCTGGACATGGGCGGCCAAGACACCAAAGTTGCCCTGGTGCGCAACGGCAGACTGCAGGACTTTGTCATGAACGACAAATGCGCCGCCAGCAGCGGCCGTTACCTGGAAAATATGGCGGCTATTCTGGAGGTAGATCTGAGCGAGCTTTCTTCGCATTGGGATGAACCTGTGCGGCTGGATGCCACCTGCGGAATTTTCGGTGAGTCGGAACTGATCGGCCAGATTCTGCGCGGCCATCCGGTGGCCCGTCTCTGTGCCGGGGTTAACCAGACCCTGGTTAAACGGGTCATCCCGATGCTCAAGCGTTTTCCGTCCGATACCATTGTCCTGACCGGTGGCGTGGCTCTTGATCGTGCTCTGGTCAAACTGCTTGAAATTGAAGGTTTTTCCGTTATTGTTCCGGATAGTCCGCAACATAACGGAGCAATAGGCTGTGCAGTGATGGGATAAGATTCCGTGGAGTTCCATCAACCTTGGAATTACCACGGAGTGTGCTTAGAGTCCGGCAGGCTCCCAGGGAGATATCGCAATGAAAATCAGCTCTAAAGACTGGATGTTTATAGCCCTGGTGGTCGCGGTCCTTGTCGTGATTATCCTGATTTCGGGAGAGGAAACGACCAAAAAGGTTCCTTTTGACGAGTCCCACCGGCCTGCGTATGAGATTTTCAAGAAAACCGGCAGCAAGAGTGAAACGGAAAAGGGCTGTGATGCCTGCCATAATGACGCACTGCAGCCCTTGCCAAAGGGGCATCCTCCGAAAAATCGCTGCCTTTTCTGCCATAAGATGAAACAGATCGCCCCGTGAGCACGCTGAATCTTACCAGGGCCCTTGAAGGGTTGGTTTCGAATATCGTCTGCCAAGTTGGAGCCTTCAGCCACATCGATCCGGAAAAGGTTCTTCTCTGTGTTTCCTCCACCCGCGGCGGCGGTGTCCACGGCACCTATGCAAAGATTCACCCGCTCCGCTTTCCGGGTGGTTCCCGCAGCCGTGAAGTGAGGCGGGCCCGGCGGGTCTTTACCTGCACGATGCCGGCCGTGACCCACAAAAACAATGAAATTCTCTACATCATTTATTTTCTCGTCCCTCGTTTTTTCAATCTCTCCTTGCGCGAGAAACTGGTCACGGTTTTTCACGAGCTCTATCATATTTCTCCCGATTTTGACGGCGATATCCGGCGTTTCCCGGGCCGGAACTTTGCCCATGGCAGTTCCCGCAAGCGCTACAATAAGATGATGGAGTGCCTGGTGGACGGCTACCTGCAGGGGGAAAAAACAGGCGAAAGTCTTGAATTCCTTGAAGGTGACATGGACGCTCTTCGCGTCAAATACCAGACAATTGTCGGGAGAAGATATCCGGCGCCAAAGATGCAGATTCAGGGCTGATTCCGCGGATAGCCGGCTTCGCGAATTACATTCAATAGTATGCCGGATGAGGACGTCCGCAGATGCCAGTGGTGAAAATTGCCGACAACGGAAAGTTGACGCTACCCGAGGATATCCTGGAAGGACTTGGACTCGCGAGCGGCGATTCCGTCCTGATCGAGATGGACGGTCAACGTGCTGTTTTGTCCCGCCCGCCAGCAGCATCCGGGCAGGGCATGACGGAGCGTCTCAGGGACGCGATCCGTCGCAAGAACCTGGAAACCTCCATGCGCTTCATCAAGGGTGTTGGTCCCAGGATGGCGGAACTGCTCGCGCGAAAAGGGATCCACACCGTGGAAGATGCCCTGTACCTTCTGCCGAATCGCTACGAGGACCGCAGAAGACTTCGCCGGATCGCGGAACTTCGTCCCGGCTGCGTGGAGGTGTTTTTCGCTGAGGTGAAATCCGCGGATTCCGTTTCGAGCAAAGGGGGGCGCAGGTTTTTTGAGGCGCTGGTCGGCGATGACAGCGGAAGCCTGGTTCTGAAATGGTTCCAGTGCAACCCCCGCTACATGCAAGGCCTCTGGCAACCGGGTAAACGCGGGATTTTTACCGGAGAAGTCGTATTGTTTGGCTCGCGGCGGGAAATCCACCATCCGGAAGTGGAATGGCTCAAGGCCGGTGACGACGTTGCCGCGCTGGTGGCTGGGGACCCGGTAAACTTCGGCCGGACCGTGCCGTTCTACCCACTCACCGAGGGGCTTCATCAAAAATCCCTGCGCAAGGTACTCAAAGAGGTGGTAAATACCTACTCCTCGTCGATAACTACCCCTGTGCCCGCGGCGATTGCGCGACGGCATTCGCTGCTGCCGGTCGCCGCGGCCTTTCAAGAAGTTCATTTTCCCGGGAACGCCGCCGATCTGGCCGAACTGAACAATCATGCCACGCAGGCTCACCGGACGCTGGTTTTTGATGAGCTCTTTTTTCTGCAGCTCGGTCTCGCCATGAAGAAGCAGGGAACTTCCCTTGAGGAAGGTATCCCCTTCACCGTCACACACCACTATACTCGCCCCCTGCTCAAGCTGCTTCCGTATGCCCTTACCGCCGCACAGAAGAGGGTTCTCTCCGAAATCAAGGAAGATATGACGGCTCCCGGTCCCATGTATCGGCTCGTGCAGGGCGATGTGGGCAGCGGCAAAACGGTTGTTGCGCTGCTAACCGCCTTGCTTGCGGTGGAGAATGACTGTCAGACGGCCATTATGGCTCCCACGGAATTGCTTGCGGAGCAGCACTACCTGAATATCCACCAGCTCTGCGAGCAGTTGGGGATCAAGGTCTGTCTCCTCAGTTCCGGTATCAGGGGCAAGGCGCGGGCTGCGACGCTGGCGGCGATCGAAACTGGCGAAGTGCAGATTGTCGTCGGGACCCAGGCGGTGATCCAGGCTAAGGTTGAGTTCAAACGCCTCGGCCTCGGGATTATCGATGAACAGCATCGTTTCGGTGTTCTCCAGCGCGGGGTCCTGAAAAAAAAGGGTGTCAATCCCCACATCCTGGTGATGACGGCTACGCCGATTCCCCGCTCCCTGGCCATGACGGTCTTCGGCGATCTTTCCCTGTCGGTTATCGACGAGCTTCCCCCGGGGCGAACGCCGGTGACAACCAAGGTTTGTTTCGAGTCGCAGAGAGCGCAGGTCTACCGGCTGATCGGGGAAGAGGTACGTGCGGGCCGGCAGGCTTATCTGATCTGCCCCTTAGTGGAGGAGTCGGAAAAATCGGAGCTCAAGGCGGCAACCCAGGTGGCGGAACATCTGGCGGCCGATATTTTTCCGGAACTACGTATCGGATTGCTGCATGGCCGGCTCAAGCCGGAGGAGAAGGAGGCGATCATGCACTCCTTCAAGGCGCGGGAAATCGACATTCTGGTGGCAACCACAGTCATCGAGGTCGGCATTGATGTGCCGAATGCAACGGTCATGGTCGTGGAACACGCCGAGCGTTTCGGTCTGTCTCAGCTTCATCAATTGCGTGGCCGGGTGGGGAGGGGGCACGAGCTTTCCCGCTGTATCCTGCTGGCGGGAGGAAAGCTTTCCGAGGAGGCTCAGCGG
>JAJZQA010000066.1 GCA_021810985.1 Deltaproteobacteria bacterium | reverse complement strand
ATTTGGGATTTTCAGGGCAAAATGGCTATGGTAGATTCCTGAAATGTTAACCGGGATCGGCAGGCCAGCGGGATTTTGACTAGAGACATCTTGCTCGAGAGAAGGTTCGCGTTATGATAGAGAAGGTTTTCGGCCGCCGTCGCGATGAGCAACCCATTCGAGCAAGAGAAATTTGGCCGCCTGGTCGCGACACGCACATCGAAAGAAGCCAGTATGGCCAAGTATGGAAATTGTGCGGCGATTCTTTCTTTCAAAGGGGGCGGAATGTCGTATGTCGAATCAGTTTTGAATTCCATTGTTGAAAAGAATCCCAATGAGCCCGAATTTCATCAGGCGGTGCGGGAGGTCCTTGAATCACTGAAACCGGTGTTTCGATGTAATCCCCGCTACGAGGATCAGCGCATCCTGGAACGCCTTACGGAGCCGGAGCGAACCATTCTCTTTCGCGTGCCCTGGGTTGACGACAACGGGATTATCAGGGTTAACAAAGGCTTTCGTGTTGAATTCAACAGCGCAATCGGTCCGTACAAGGGTGGGCTGCGCTTTCATCCCTCGGTCAACCTGGGCGTTTTGAAGTTTCTCGGCTTTGAGCAAATCTTCAAGAATTCATTGACCTCTCTGCCGATGGGGGGCGGTAAGGGCGGATCCGACTTTGATCCGAAAGGGAAGTCCGACAATGAAGTGATGCGCTTCTGCCAGTCTTTCATGACGGAGTTGTATCGTCATATCGGCCATGTGACCGATGTGCCCGCTGGGGATATCGGTGTCGGCAGGCGGGAAATCGGCTACCTGTTCGGGCAGTACAAGCGTCTCAGGAACGAGTTCACCGGCGTTTTGACCGGCAAGGACCTGGGTTGGGGAGGGTCGCTTGTCCGGACCGAGGCTACCGGCTACGGTTCCGTCTACTTTGCCCAGGAGATGCTGGCTGTCCGGCAGCAAGCCATCGAAGGCAAGACCTGCCTGGTTTCAGGGTCGGGGAATGTTGCCCAGTATACGGTACAGAAGCTCCTGCAGCTGGGGGCTAGGCCCGTTTCCCTTTCCGATTCAAACGGAACCATCTATGATCCGGATGGCATTGATGAGGAAAAGTTTCAGTTTGTCCAGGAGCTGAAAAACGTCCGGCGCGGCAGGATCTCCGAATATCAGACGAAATATCCCACATCAAAATTCCTCGCCGGCCAGCACCCCTGGTCGATACCCTGCGACTGCGCTTTTCCCAGTGCCACGCAAAATGAAATCGATCGTGCGGCTGCTGAAGAGTTGGTAAAGAATGGCTGCCGATTGGTGTGCGAAGGCGCCAACATGCCCTGCGACCTTGAAGCTGTGGCGGTTTTCCTGGGCAGCAAGGTGCTCTATGGCCCCGGCAAAGCCGCGAACGCCGGAGGTGTCGCAACCTCCGGCCTGGAAATGTCGCAAAACGCTCAATTCATCAGCTGGTCACGGGAAGAGGTCGATGCCAAGCTGAAAAGTATCATGAAAAATATCCACCAGGGCGCCTACACCACGGCCGCCGCATTCGATACCCCCGGCAACTATCTGGTCGGTGCCAACATTGCCGGTTTCCTGAAGGTTGCCAATGCCATGATTGATCAAGGAGTAGTCTAGCTGTCTGATGTGCGGCTCTGTTTCAGGAAGGCTCAAGTAAAGTCGTCTGCTGCCGATAGGTATAGAACGGGCCGCATGGGGGAGGTGCAGCATGATGGAAATTAGATCATTGGCAAGTCAGGCCCTGCTCGTACAGGAGCAGATGGCCCAAACCCTGATGGGCATGGCCGCCGTAAAACAGGCAAATGCAGCACAGCAGCAGGTGGCCGAAATGCTTGCCAGGAATGCAGCAGCAGTACCACCCGCCGAGAATGCGCAGCAGGGCGGGTTTTCGACGTATGCGTAAGCAGGCAGCAAGATAACGTAAGAGAGATCAAGTAGTCGCTGGGAAATAACCATGCCTGTGCACCCGGAAAGGGGCCGCCGTCAGTTGAGACGCCGGCCCCTTTTTTTAGCGGTGAAAAGTGCTGCTCGTTGTCGTTGCTGAAAAATGCCGCTATACTCGAATGGGCTGTTCGCGCGAATTCGGCAGCTCCGGGGGAGGTTGTTTTGGAACGGGTCTCAATCAGGATGGGGGACATAACCACCTTGCCGGTGGATGCTATAGTGAATGCCGCCAACAGCACACTTCTGGGCGGAGCCGGGGTCGACGGCATGATTCACTGGGCCGCCGGAAGCGGGTTGCTCGAAGAGTGCCGGAAGATCGGCTGGTGCCCGCCGGGAGAAGCGCGCATAACGGCAGGGTATAATCTCCCGGCCCGTTTCGTCATCCATACGGTGGGGCCGGTCTACGGCCTGGATCGCGAGAACGCGCCGCGCCTCCTTGCCGCCTGTTACGAAAACTGCCTGGCACTGGCGGCGCGGCATGAGATCCGCTCCCTGGCTTTTCCCGCCATCAGCTGCGGAGCTTACGGCTACCCGCTGGCAGAGGCCTGCAAAATTGCCCTGGACACGACCCGTGCTTATCTGGCGCGCAATGCACTTCCTGAAAAAGTGATCTTCGTCCTCTATTCCTGTCGTGACTATGACGTCTATCGAGAGTATGATGCGCATGGTTGATTGAAATACATCGGATTGAGCGGATTCGGGAACAAAATCCGCTGTGGGATTGTCAAGTATGATAGGGAGAAAAAAACGCACGCTTCCGGACGAGGATATCGAACTTGTCGACTCCTGCCGAGCCGGGGACCTGAATGCTTTCGAGACCCTGGTCAATAAATACCAGGCGCGGATGTTCACCCTGGCTTTCCGGGTGCTCGGGAATCCTGAAGATGCGGGGGAGATTGTGCAAGACGCCTTTGTTTCCGCGTACCGAGGTTTGGGAAAATTTCGCGGCGACGCTGCCTTTACTACCTGGCTTACGACTATTACCGTTAACCTGGCCCGCAATCGCCTGCAACAGTTGCGCAGCCGAAAGTCCCACGAGTCCTGTTCCCTCGATGATCCGCTTCCGGGTTGCAGCGAATGCGGCAAGAGTTACGATCCGCCTGCGAACGGCCCTTCGGCGCATGAGCTGCTGGAACGGGAAGAAGTCAAGCTGCGCGTTCAAGGATGTATCAATGGACTTGAACCGGGTTTCCGGGAGGCTCTGGTGCTGCGGGATATCGAGGAGTACTCCTACGGGGAGATCGGAACGATGCTGCGCCTCGCCGAAGGTACGGTCAAATCCCGTATTGCCCGGGCGCGCGAGGCAATCAAGGACTGTCTGAAAAGAGTTGTGAGGGAATTTTGATGGACCATGAATCCATACGAAATAAGTTGTCGGCGTATCTGGACGGGGCCGTTACACCCGTTGAGAAAGCGCGGATTGAACAGCATCTCGCCGAGTGCGATGCCTGCAGAGAGTCTTTTCAGGAACTGGAAAAGACGGTTCGGCATCTCCGGAATCTCGGCGAACTGGAACCGCCGCCCTGGTTGTCGGCCAGGATCATGGCACGGGTCAGGGAGGAGGCCGGCCGGGAAAAGGGGCTGCTGCGCCGTCTGTTCCAGGTGCCGTTGCGCTGGCGGATTTCCGTCGAGGCAGTTGCGCTGGTATTCCTCAGTGTAACCGGCTATCTCGTCTACCGGAATGTCTCTTCGGAGTTGCCGCAGATCGCACCTCTGTCCGGCATAACTCGTGAAGTGCCGGCTCCGGCTGTTCCGCCGGCAACCACATCCCGGAACCTGCCGGAAGTAAAACGTGCACCCGGGGCGGAAAAACCGCCGACTGCCGTGGGAGAAAAATCGGGAGCAGGTCCGGCTCCGCTCACCCTGCCGGAGGAAGAACCCTTTGCCGAATCACGCCAGGAAGAGCTTGAGCTGTCTGTACCGTCTCCGGCGGAGGCCCCGTACCGGTCTGAGGACAAGGGCATTTCTGACTTCCGCATGCAGGAACGGAGCGCGGCCAAATCACTGGCGCCGTCAGATGAGTTCTCTCTTGCCGAAAAGGAAAGCAGGACATCTTCTGGGCTGGCGCGAAGCAAGGCTCTTCCCGCAAGCGAAGTGGAGATGGTGCGGGTATCTCTGCACGTCGTAAATATTGCAGCCGCACAGCGCGAGATTGAACGCGCGACAGCCCGCTGCGGAGGCGTTATTCTCCGGCGGGATTTTCCTGCGCAGGGAGAAGTCGCTTTTCTCGTCCGGCTGCGACAGATTGTGATTCAGGAGTATCTCGGTCTGCTGAAAAAGCTGGGGAGTCTGCAGGGGCCGGTTTCGGCGGCCCCGGAGAGTGAAGATTCGGTCGATCTGTATCTGGTCGTAACAACTGTTCGCAATTAGCCGGCCAAGGCCTGCTCAGACCCGTGGCGTATTGCAGCGAGGCGGTGTGCCAGTTGATGCCACCCGCCTCGGAAATGTTTCAGAGATATTTGATGTCAATGATTTCGTATTCTTTCAGGCCGGAGGGTACCTTTACCCGGACCGTGTCATCCAGGCGGTGACCGATCAAAGCCTTACCCACCGGGGAAGAGCATGACATTTTGCCCAGCTTGATATCCGCTTCGTCCTCTCCCACAATCCTGTAGGTAACCTCTTCATCCGTGGTGGTATCGTAGAGGGTCACCGTGGCGCCAAACACCACCTTGTCAGGCTTCAAGTTGGAAAGGTCAACGACGTAGGCGCGAGCCAGCTTATCTTTCAGCTCCTGGATTCGTCCTTCGATAAAACCCTGGCGGTGCTTGGCGGCGTCATACTCGGCATTCTCCGAAAGGTCTCCGTGGGAACGTGCTTCAGCAATATCCTGAATGACTTTGGGGCGTTCCTCCCTGATGAAGCGTTTTAATTCCTCCTGCAGGAATTCGAAACTTTCCTTGGTCATGGGCACTGAATGGGACATTGTGGTGCAAACCTCCTGTTGCGGTGTTAAGCAGCGGGGGTGTCTGCCGGCTGCCTGATTGATGGTTTTTCTTTCTGCCATCAACATTGTGTCGTCTAAAATGTGAGGGGCAGCCGAACAGGCCGCCCCATGTATGGAATATCAAGTATATTAAGCTTACATGCCTGTTACAGATAGTCTTGCAGCGCTTTCGCCTCCAGCTCCTTGCCCAGCATGGCGAGGATGCCGTCAACTGCTGCCCTGGCTCCCGATGTTGTCGTGAAATAAGCGATATTGTTGACCAAAGTGTTCCGGCGAATGGAGAAGGAGTCGGCAACCGCCTGGGCGCCCTGCGTGGTGTTGATTACCATGCAGATCTCGTTGTTTTTGATCGCGTCAACGATGTGCGGCCGGCCTTCTACCACCTTGTTGACCACCCTGACCGGGATGCCCTTTTCCTGTAAGAAAGAAGCGGTTCCACGGGTGGCAACCAGTTCAAAGCCGTTATCATACAGCTTTTTCGCGGGGCTGACAATATGTTTCTTGTCACTGTCTCGCACACTGAGGAACACCGAACCGGACAGGGGCAGGCGGACGCCGGCGCCCAGTTGGGCCTTGGCAAAAGCGCGGGCAAAGTCGACATCGATGCCCATAACCTCGCCGGTTGACTTCATTTCCGGACCGAGGATCGTGTCTACACCGGGGAACTTGACGAAGGGGAATACCGATTCCTTGACCGCGATGTGCCGCGGTTCAATCTCTTCGGTGATTCCCAGTTCCCGCAGGGTTTTGCCCGCCATTACGCGCGCCGCCAGTTTTGCCAGCGGCCGGCCGGTGGCCTTGGAGACAAAGGGGACCGTGCGGGACGCGCGCGGGTTTACCTCGAGGATGAAGATCTCGCCATCCTTGACCGCAAACTGCACGTTCATCAGACCCTTGACTTCCAGTTCCAAAGCCATGAGCTTGGTTTGCCGCTTGATTTCATCACTCGTTTCCCGCGAAATCGAATAGGGCGGTAAGGAACAGGCCGAGTCGCCGGAATGAATGCCAGCCTCTTCGATATGTTCCATGATTCCGCCGATCACCACCTCCTGGCCGTCACAGAGCGCGTCCACATCGATCTCGATCGCCTCGTCGAGAAACTTGTCGATCAGGATCGGGTGTTCGGGGGAAGCCTGAACCGCGGTGGTCATGTAACGGCGCAGCCCTTCCACGTCATAGACGATCTCCATGGCGCGGCCGCCGAGCACATAGGAGGGGCGGACAACGACCGGATAGCCAATCCGTTCGGCGATCTTTTCCGATTCTTCAAAGGAGCGGGCCGTGCCGTTTTCCGGCTGGCGCAAGTGGAGCTTGTGCAGCATGACCTGGAAACGCTCGCGGTCTTCAGCCCGGTCGATGGCATCGGGCGAGGTGCCGATGATCGGCACCCCGGCCTTTTCCAGGGCCACCGCCAGTTTCAGCGGCGTCTGGCCGCCAAACTGGACAATGACGCCGTAGGGCTGCTCTTTTTCCACGATGTTGAGGACATCTTCGAAGGTGAGCGGCTCGAAATAGAGGCGGTCCGAGGTGTCATAGTCGGTGGAAACCGTTTCCGGGTTGCAGTTGACCATGATCGTTTCGTAACCGTCCTCAGCCAGGGCAAAGACCCCATGCACGCAGCAGTAATCGAATTCAATGCCTTGGCCGATGCGGTTCGGGCCGCCGCCGAGAATCATGATCTTTTTGCGGTCGCTCGGTTCCGCCTCACACTCATCTTCGTAGGTGGAGTAGAGGTAGGGGGTGTAGGCAACGAATTCGGCGGCGCAGGTATCGACTCTCTTGAAGACCGGTACGATCCTCAGTTCCTGGCGGGTGGCGCGGATCGTCTGCTCCGTGGTGCTCCAGAGCTTGGCGATAAACTGGTCGGAAAAGCCGTACTGTTTTGCGTCCTTGAGAATTTCGCGCAGTTCCGGCAGCTTCTTTTCGAAGATCTGACGCGCTGCCTTCAGCTCATCTTCCATCTCGATGATTTGCCGGAGGTTGGTGAGGAACCAAGGGTCGATGCCGGTTATGCTGTACAGTTCCGCTACCTTCATGCCGCTGCGGAAGGCGTCGCCCAGGTACCAGGTGCGCTCCCAGTTGGGGGTGCGCAGTTTTTCCATCAGCGTTGCCTGCTCACTGGCGGTCAGGGCGCGACGGGTTTCGTCGCTCAGGTCGAAGAACCGCGATTCCAGCCCGCAGGAACCGATTTCCAGGGAGCGCAGGGCCTTCTGAAAGGATTCCTTGAAGGTGCGGCCGATGGACATCACCTCGCCGACCGATTTCATTTGGGTGGTCAGGGTGGCATCGGCGGCCGGGAATTTTTCAAAGGTGAAGCGCGGAAACTTCGTTACCACGTAGTCGATGGTCGGTTCGAAGCAGGCCGGTGTTTCGCGGGTGATGTCGTTTCTGATCTCGTCCAGGTAATAGCCGACCGCCAGTTTGGCGGCAATCTTGGCAATGGGGAAGCCGGTTGCCTTGGAGGCCAGGGCCGAGCTGCGGGATACGCGCGGATTCATCTCGATGACCGCGAGCTTGCCGTTGCGCGGATTGATGGAGAACTGGATATTGGAGCCACCGGTATCGACGCCGATTTCCCGGATGATTTTCAGGGAGGCATCGCGCAGGATCTGGTACTCCTTGTCCGTCAGGGTCTGGGCCGGGGCGACGGTAATCGAGTCGCCGGTGTGCACGCCCATGGGGTCGAGATTTTCAATGGAGCAGATGATCACGACGTTGTCCTTGGTGTCGCGCATTACCTCCAGCTCATATTCCTTCCAGCCGATCACCGACTCTTCCACCAGGATTTCATTGGTGGGTGAAGCATCGATCCCGGCAAAGGCCATTTTTTCGTACTCTTCCAGGTTGTAGGCAATGCCGCCGCCGGTGCCGCCGAGGGTGAAGGAGGGACGGATGATGGCTGGGAAGCCGATTTCGCGGACGATCTCCATCGCCTCGGCAAGGTTGTGGGCCAGGCCGGATTTAGGCACATCAAGGCCTATTTTGTGCATCGCCTCCTTGAACAGGGTCCGGTCTTCGGCCTTCTTGATGGCCGGAAGCTTGGCGCCGATCAGCTCCACGCCGTATTTTTCCAAGACACCGTTTTCCGCCACGGCGACGGCGGTATTGAGGGCCGTCTGGCCGCCCAGGGTTGGCAGCAGTGCGTCGGGGCGCTCCTTGGCGATGATTTTTTCCAGGAACTCCGGGGTGACCGGTTCCACGTACGTCCGGTCGGCAAAATCAGGGTCGGTCATGATGGTCGCCGGGTTGCTGTTGAGGAGTATCACCTCGTAGCCCTCTTCCTTCAGCGCCTTGCAGGCCTGTGTCCCGGAATAATCGAATTCGCATGCCTGGCCGATGATGATCGGACCGGCACCGATGATGAGGATTTTCTTGATATCAGTTCTTTTCGGCATTGTTTCTCCTTAAATACATCTTGGGTAACTCGAGGGAGAATCAGACGTGCAGTTCTCCGGATATGTTGTCAGCGAAAAATGAAATAGGCTGCTCCACCCAGGCAGAGACCGGCCCACAGGTAGTCCAACTTGAGCGGTTGTCCCATATAGAGGACGGCAAAAGGTACGAAAACAGCCAGTGCGATCACTTCCTGCATAATCTTCAGTTGGCCCAGGCTGAAATCGTTGTAGCCGATCCGGTTGGCAGGGACCTGGATCAGGTACTCGAAGAAGGCGATCCCCCAACTGGCGAGCACCGCCAGATAGAGAGGCGCGGTGCGCAGACCCTTCAGGTGTCCGTACCAGGCAAAGGTCATGAAAACATTGGAAAGGGTAAGCAAAAAAACGGTTCTCATTCCTGTACCCAGCCATTTTCCAGTCCGTAGTCGTGCAGCGCTGCAACTGCCTCAGCATATTCCTCGTCGCTGATCTTCCGCTGGAGACCGGGGGTCTTCTCCGCCTGGTAGGCGGGAAAGTACTGATTCATCAGGGCCAGGTGGGTTTCCAGGCCGAGGGTCTCAGCGATCCAGCGCAGTGTTTCCCGGCTGCCGGCTGCCCCTTCCGGTAGAACCAGGTGGCGGATGATCAGACCGCGGCGGGCAATGCCTTCTTCATCCAGCTGCAGCTGACTCACCTGGCGGAACATTTCCCGGACCGCGGCCCGGTTGATGTCGCGGTAGCCGGGGGCGGCGGAAAAACGCACCGCCGGTTCCTCGTCAGAATACTTCATGTCCGGCAGGTAGATGTCCACAATTCCATCGAGCAGCGTCAGGGTATCAACCGTCTCGTAGCCGTTGGAGTTCCAGACCAGCGGCAGTCGGAAGCCCCGCGGAATGGCCAGCCAGAGGGCGGCCAGGATCTGCGGCAGGTAGTGGCCTGGGGTGACCAGGTTGATATTGTGCGCACCGCTTCTCTGGAGCTTCAGCATCCTCTCCGCCAGGGCGCTGGTGCTCAGTTCTTCCCCGTTGCCGAGTTGGCTGATCGGGAAGTTCTGACAAAAGCGGCAGCGCAGTGTGCACCAGGAAAAGAAAATCGTCCCCGAACCGCGGTTTCCCGAGATGGGCGGCTCCTCTCCGCGGTGCAGGGTGGCAGAGGCGATCTGCGGCTTTAACCCCGCCCGGCAGAAGCCGGTCTCGCCCCTGAAGCGATTGACCCGGCAGCGATGGGGGCAGAGGTCGCAGCTGCGTAGCCGGGCATACGCCGCTCGAACCCGCTCGCGCAATTCTCCTGATTGAAAAAGATCATGGTAACGCATGGCAACATCTTTGTAGGGGCGCTGCTTGCCGCGCCCATTTCTCTAAATTCGTT
>JAJZQA010000065.1 GCA_021810985.1 Deltaproteobacteria bacterium | reverse complement strand
CGGCTGCTCGGCTCTTGGCGCCATGGAACCGGAAGGTTCTGAAGCCGAGCAACTGAAATGCATTGAACGGCTCCTTGCCACCCTACCTGGCATGCTGCTCTACTGGCACCATTTTCACACCAGCGGCAAACGGATCGAGACAGTGAGTGACGAGGAACGTCTGGCCTGCCATTTCCTCAATCTCCTTCACGGTAAATCACCCGGCAAGGAACCGTGCAACGCGGTCAATGTCTCGTTCATCATCTACGCCGAGCACGAATTCAATGCCTCGACCTTTTCAGCCCGGGTCACGACCTCCACCAGGACCGATTACCATTCGGCCATCACCGCCGCCATCGGCACCCTCAAGGGACCGCTCCACGGCGGGGCCAATGAAGAGGCGATGAAGCTCATCGACCGTTTCAGTTCACCGGACGAGGCGGAAAAGGAAATCCTGCGGATGCTGGAAAGAAAGGAACGGATCATGGGCTTCGGTCACCGGGTCTACAAGGAGCAGCCCGACCCCCGTTCCGACATCATCAAGGCCTGGTCGAAGAAAATCGCCGAGGACACCGGACACCAGCTTCTCTACCGGGTTTCCGAACGGATTGAAGAGATGGTGCTGCGCGAGAAAGGATTGTTCGCCAACGTGGATTTCTACAGCGCCTCCCTCTATCATATGTGTGGCATACCGACCGCAATGTTTACCCCGCTGTTCGTCTTCGCCCGGGCGGCAGGCTGGTCGGCCCACATCATCGAGCAGCGAGCCACGGGCAGACTGATCCGTCCCACCGCCGAGTATATCGGGCCGGAGCAGAGGAAGTTCGTGCCGGTCGAGAAGCGTTAGAAAAAAGGCAAACCGACCATGTCTGACCGTACCGCCGAGAGCAATATCCGGCCGCCACCAGACCGCGAACTGGTGGAGATCGCCGAGTATGTGGCCGAGTATCAGGTCACCAGCGCTGAGGCCTTCGAAACCGCCCGCCTCTGCCTGCTGGACAGCCTGGGCTGCGCGCTGCTCGCCCTTTCCTACCCGGAGTGTAGGAAGCTCCTGGGCCCGGTCGTGCCGGGAGTGACCGTCAATCCCGGCGCCCGGGTACCGGGAACAGCCTTCGAGCTGGACCCGGTGACGGCGGCCTTTAACATCGGCAGCCTGATCCGCTGGCTGGACTACAACGACACCTGGCTGGCGGCCGAATGGGGGCATCCCTCCGACAACCTGGGCGGAATCCTGGCGATTGCGGATTTCCACAGCCGGAGTAACTGTGTCCAAGGGAAGCCGCCGCTGACGATGCGCGACGTCCTGACCGCCATGATCAAGGCCCACGAGATCCAGGGCATTCTGGCCCTGGAAAACAGCTTCAACCGGGTCGGTCTCGACCATGTGATCCTGGTTAAGGTGGCAACGACCGCCGTGGTCACCGCGCTCCTCGGCGGAAGCACGGAGCAGATCATCGCGGCCCTGTCCCAGGCCTGGATCGATGGACAGAGCCTGCGCACCTACCGGCATGCGCCCAATACCGGTCCGAGGAAATCCTGGGCGGCCGGGGACGCCACCAGCCGCGGAGTCTGGTTGGCGCTGCTGACCATGCGGGGCGAACCGGGCTACCCGAGCGCACTGTCCGCAAGAACCTGGGGATTTTACGATGTCTCCTTCCGCGGCAAACCTTTTCGCCTGCAGCGGCCCTACGGCTCCTACGTGATGGAAAACATCCTCTTCAAGATCGCCTTCCCGGCCGAGTACCATGCCCAGACGGCCGTAGAGTGCGCTTTGACGCTCCACGACAAGGTCCGGGAACGACTGGACGAAATTGACAGAATCGAGATCAAGACCCAGGAATCGGCGATCCGCATCATCAGCAAGAGCGGCCCCCTCCACAATCCGGCCGACCGCGACCACTGCCTCCAGTACATGACGGCCACAGCGCTGATCCATGGCCGCTTGACCGCGGACGATTACCGCGACGCCGCTGCCGCTGATCCCCGTATCGACAGACTGCGGAGACTGATGATCGTAGCGGAAGAGCCGCGTTACAGCAGCGATTATCTGGACCCGGAGAAACGCTCCATCGCCAACGCCGTCCAGGTGTTCTTCCGTGACGGCAGCTGCACGGAAAAGGTCGAAATGGAGTACCCCCTGGGCCATCGCCGCCGCAGGAAGGAAGGAATTCCCCTTTTAGTGAAAAAATGCCGGGAGAATCTGGCCAGCCAACTGCCGGAGAAGCGGGTCGAAGAAGTGCTCAACCTCTGTTCCGAACCTGAGAAACTGATGGTCATGCCCGTCCCTGCGTTCATGGATCTGTTCCTGCCAGCAGATTAACCGGAACCAGGGCCCGCACATCCTCTAAGTTTACATTGCCTGATTTCCCAGTATCTGTATTTCATCGCTTTTGACGGCTGTTGAAATCCCCCTCAATCCCCCTTTCACAAAGGGGGAAGCTAAAATTAGCGCTCTATTTCCCCCCTTTAAGAAAGGGGGGGTTGGGGGGGATTTGAAGTCTGCTGATAATCTGAAACAAAAGAACTAATCTGAAAAGACTCAAGAATTGTCGCCATCATCCGACAAGTATGTTCAGTTAACAGAATACAGAACAGGCAAGGAATTCCCATGACATACAGCAGAAATTCGTCAGCAGGTTTGCAGTCCTCGCGGTTTCAGACTGTTGTGTCCTGGACAGCCATCCTGCTTGTTGCCTGCGTGGCGCTGCTGCCGGCCGCCTGCGGCAATTCGGACTCCACCAGCACACCGGATCCGGTATCTATTCAGGCACTGTATTCAAGCGCGGTTGCCGATGCCAGGTTCCTGACGCCGGACGAGATATCGAACAACCTGACACCGATTGTCAACTACAACGGGAATTTGATCTGGGAAAACGGGGTGGTGGGTTCACGGCTGCTGGTGGCAACCGTCATGAATGATAACGGCAGGTTCTACCTTTGTGATGATCCGGCCGGCTGCGCGGGCGACACCTGCAAGGAAGGGGGCAATTGCCCCAGTTATCGCTGGGATTCATGGGTGACGGTCGCACCTGAAATGAAGAACTGCTTTGCCCTTTCGCCCCCGTCGCTGCTGCGGGTCGTGCAACTGCTTGGACTTCCCCCCAGCTACGCAACCGCCGGTGATCCGCGTGAGGCCAAGTACGTTCTGGAATTGTGGGCAGCCCCCAAAGATCTGTTCCGGCCCTGCGCCGACAGCGAAATTTCGGACACCGCCTGTGAGATGGATTTCCCCTCCGACCCGTTTCGCATGCTCGACACCGGCAACAAGGTCTGGGCTACGGAAGGGCTTTCCCTGCCGGTCTTCAAAACCTACAGCTCATGGTTCAATAACCGCACCCGCAATGTTTATACGGCAACCGCCGCGGTGGATGCCTACCCCTGGACCCGTGCCGGTTATACTTACGACTGGGGCAGCAGCCAACATACCGGTCTGAGCGAATTCGTCCTTCATGGCAAAAAAGCGGACGCTTCAACCATTTCAGTCGGGATTCATTCGGTGAAGACCATCACGGAGTATTTCCAGCCTTAATATCCTGTGGGTAGCGCACTAACATCAGGGAAACTTTTGAAAGCGGAGATGTCTCCCTGCGACCTCAGCCTTGCACGTCTCAACAACAGCCCTTGGCATATTTTTTGGCCAGAAATTCGGCCTCTTTGCCGCGTCCCTGCTTTTCCAGAAGCGGAATGATTCGTTGCGCCGCATCTTTGGCCAGTGCGGGAAAGGTAAGCAGCCGGGAATAGCTTTCAACCGCTTTCGACTCATCTTTTATCTGCACGTACAGATCCCCCTGCATCAGCAGGGCCTGTTCCGGAAGAAGATTTCCCTCGATCATCCGCTCCAGCACCTGCAGCGCCTCGGGTTCCCTGCCGGTCTCGGCATAGAGATGGACCAGCCCGATCTGGCAGAGGGCATTATCAGGATTAAAAGAACTGGCCCGCAGGAGCAGCTGTTCGCATTTATCGGCAGCGCCCTGGTGAAAATAGAGAATTGCTTTCTCATAATCCAGGATGTCGCTGTCCCGGCCCGCGGATATCCCCTCAAAGGCCCGCAACGCTCCATCGCCATCCCCTTCCAGGTTCAGCAGGCAGCCACGGGCGAAATCCTCCCCCATTGCCGCATAACGCTCGGAGAGGTCTCCCGGCAATGTCTGGAAGTAAAGGGCCAACCTGTCTTCCCGGCTGATGGCATCGGTCAGGTCAGGTACGTCACCGGTTCCCGCTGTCTCCCCCCGTTCCCCGCAACTCGAGCAGGCAGCAACCGCCGTGACCCGCGGCGCCTCCTGAACCTCGGCGTCAAGTCCGGCCAGAAGCTTCCGCGCATTATCCCGGAGATTTGCGTCATCGGCCAACTCGAGGATAATCCGCAGATGTTCCTCGGCCTTTTTTCGGTCTCCTGAGGTACGGGCGTATTCCGCCTCGACCAGATTCATCTGACCGAGCATGTTGCCGGTCAGCGCGATTTTCTGCCGCAGCGGCCCAATCAGGTACCCGGCTGCATCTTCACTCGCTTCAAGCTTTTCCAGTGCTTCGCCATAGGCAATCCGCGCATCGGAGAACCGCTCAGCTGCCAGGTATTTATCAGCCTTTTCCAGGTAATAGGTGTAATCCTTACCGAAACCGAATAATTTTTTCAGAAACATTTCTTCACCTCGTAATAAGTAGTTTTCATGCGGAAAGTTCCGGTTGGGGCCGGGGCGGAACTTCCCCGAAACCACTCGCAATCGGAGGCCGGACTTCACCGACAGAGGGGGTATCGCCCCGGAAATAGGCGTTTTCCCTCGATCCGCGGCCGGTCCGCACGAGAGGCTACGTGAAAGCCCCACCCCGTCCCTTTTGACATCTTCTCGGAGTTTCCGCATGCTTATTATTCCTGCATATTCCCGAATTTCTGTTCCATTCCTCAAATAAAGCGCTTGACGATTGCATCCGTGATCTCGTCCAGATTCTCCGGGGTAGCCCCGATGCGTCGAGCCTCCGCCAGAACTTCGGCCTTACGTTCGAGATCCTCGATATCGGCGAGCCGGGAGATAATGCCGAGCCGCCTGCCAAGCTGGTAGATGAACCTGGCTTCCGGATCCATGGTGAGAAAGCCCCAGAGCAGCTCTCTCATCCGCGGCAAGTCACCGGGTAACCGCCCTTCCAGCTCGGGAAAGAGGTTAAGAACGTGGTCGCTAGCCAGGTACCCGGTTACGCCTTCGAGGATGTCTAGAAAGAGCAGGATCTCCTCCGCAACCAGGAGATCCGGGCATTTTCTGAAGCGTCCGGCGCGGACTTCCTCGGCAAGGGGCGTCCGCTCGGGGATGGCAAGGGTGCGGAGCCGGATGAAATCGGGGTTGATGCGGTTCATGGCATCGGCCGTGTCCTGGGCATGCTCCCGCCAGAGATCTATCCCGCCAAGCCCCGGCATGTAGTATTCGGAGAGTTCGATTCCGGCCTCCTTCACCTTCAGGCCGGCCCGGATCTGCACCTCCTTCGTGGCGCCCTTGCGCATGGCGGTGAGAACAGCGTCACAGCCGGACTCCAGGCCGATATGGATGCGGTTGAGCCCGGCCTGCGCAAGGGCGCGCAACTGGTCAGCGGGGATGCGGTCGATCGTCGCCGAGCGGCTGTAAGAAGTGACCCGCGTCACCTGGGGAAAGAGCTTTTTCAGCTGGGTTAGAATTTCGATAAGCAAGGCGGGACGGAGCACCAGGCTGTCAGCGTCCTGGAGAAAAACCGCTTCCATGCCCGACAGGTACCAGGAGAGAGCGGCGCGAAAAGAAGCCGTTTCCTCGGGGGGCAGCGCAGTGAAGGCCGCCCGGAGGTCCTCTTCCAGAAGCAGGCCGGGACCGGCGGAAAGAAGCGCAAGTTTCTCCACGTGGCGGGCCACGGAATCAAGATCACGCAGGACGTGATCGACCGGGCGGATGGAGAAACAGGTCCCCTTGTACACCGGGCAGAAGGCGCAGCGATTCCAGTGGCAGTTCCTGGTGACGCGCACCAGCAGGCTCCGCGCCTCGCTGGGCGGACGGATGGGCCCCTGCTCGAACCCCTGATATCCGGCAGATGCTTTATTCTCGATCATGGGAAGATTATCGAAGAAATCCGGGGAAAAATCCATCAGAATTACCGACACGGCAGTAAAACACAAGGCCCCGGATTTCTTCGGGGCCTTGTAGTCATTTACCAGCCAGCCATTTTCCTTGCTAATCAGGGGAGCGGCGTCAGAGACAGGCTGCCGACAAAGGTATCCTGTCCTGCCAGCACCGGTTGAACCTGGGTGGAATAGTTGGCAAATCCGTTTGCCCGGACATGTACCCGATAATCTCCACTCGGAACGAAAGCGGCAAAAGGGCTTTCCCAACGGTTGCTGGAGAAGTTGCTGAAAACCGTACCGGCGGCCACGGCATTGCCGCTGCCTTGCGGAACAACGGAAACCGTGGCACTGGAAAAGTCTTTGAATGTTGAAATGATCATTCCTGAAAGCGAACCGAAATCAGTCAGTGGCCCATCAGTCTGAACGATGCGGATCCCGGTGGGCTTCAGGTTGTAGTCGTCATTGCCGCGAATAACGATGGCAGTATTCGGGTCAAAATCGATCAGGATGGCATTGATAACACCCGGTTCGACGGTAAACTTCCCGAGAACTTTGAGCCCCGATTCCTGACCACTCGGCGTCTTGAGCGGAATCATGGTGTCCGGATCCGTTTTCAAGGTTACGTAGTTAACCGGATCGAGCCCTGGTGCGGAAGGATTTGCCTCCAGGATCAGCCGCACCTGGGTGTAATTTCCCGCCGGGAGGGTGACCGTTCCCAGGATATCCTGCTGGAAGCGGAGGGTCAGAACATCAACCCGATGAGGTGTTGTAAAGGTGGCGACGACCGGCAACCCCGGATCATCATCCGCCGCGTTCTCTCTCCCTGCCGGAACGACTCTGATCTCCTTGATCGAGATAAAGACGTTCTCGAATGTATCACTCTGAGCATCGGTCAGACTGACCTGCAATTCGCCGGTACTTGCACTGCCGCTCCCCCCTGAGCACCCCGGAAGCTGGAACACTGTCAGCCCTGCCAGCAAGAAAAACGCCGCCACAACGAAAACACCCTGAAATTTTCTTTCCATGTTATCTCCTCCTGTGTGAGATTCACCTGTCAGCACACGGTCTCCCGTCCACAAACAAAAAAACCGGGCTGCTGAAATATCGGTGATATTTCGGCAACCCGGCTGTCTCGAAGAGACCCTATAGGCTTTCCGCCCCATCCTCACGGATGGTTGAGTATTATCGTCTACCACTGGTTATAAATGGTGCAGCAAATGTTGAAATTTTAACTGACAATGCTGCGTTGTCAACTCGCGCCGCGACAACGCCCTCGACAGCAACCTGAAACTCGTTATATGATAGTCGCTGCCTTTAAGCGATATGTACCGAGGTGGATTAGAAGAACAGTGCACACCTCTTTCCGTGGTGACTCAAACCAGAGCATCCCCTAACCATCGACAGGAAAACCATGTTCAATTTTTTACGAGATCTCAGGCTCCATGTGAAGGTGTCCCTGCTGGGAGCGGTCAGCGTGCTGATTACGGCAGTTGCCCTCGTGGCGCTTGCCGTGTGGCAAAGCGGTCAGTACCACACGCTGGCGCAACGGGAAGTGGATAAACTGATCAGCGCCGACCTGGATCACATCACCCAGGGAGTTTACAACCTCGTCCGGTCGGAGAATGACGCTATCCAGCAACAGATTGACTATAATCTTAAAGGTGCGCGCCACATCCTCTCCGAAGCAGGTGGCATCAGCCTGTCGGCGGAAACCGAACCCTGGACAACCGTCAACCAGTTCAGCGGCAAACCGTCAAAGACACAACTGCCCAGGATGCTGGTAGGCGGAAGGTGGCTGGGCCGCAATACCGATCCGGCCGCCAAGACCGCTGTAGTTGATAAAATGACCCGCCTGGTCGGTGAAACGGCGACCATCTTCCAACGCATGAACGACAAAGGCGACATGCTCCGCGTCGCTACCACTGTCAGAACAGTCGAAGGCAAACGCGCCATCGGCACCTACATTCCTGCCGTCAACCCCGACGGCGCCCCCAACCCGGTAATCTCGGCAATCCTGCGAGGGAAGACCTACCACGGACGCGCATATGTCGTCAACGCCTGGTACCTGACCGCCTATGAGCCGATCAAGGACCGGACGGGCAAGCTGGTCGGCATGCTGTATGTCGGCATCAAACAGGAAAGCGTCGAGTCCCTGCTGCGCCAGGCGGTTCGGCAAACCAATGTCGGCAAGACCGGCTATGTCTATGTCCTGGGCGGCAAAGGCGCACAACGGGGCCGTTATATCATCTCCCAGCACGGCAAGCGTGACGGTGAGGATATCTGGGAGACCAGGGACAGCGACGGCCGCCCGGTCATCAAGGAGCTCATCAATAAAGCCACCAGCCTGAAGCGTGGCGAGTTGGCCACGGTCCGCTATCGCTGGCAAAACCCCGGAGAACCCGGATCCCGCTGGAAAATTGCCCGCCTCGCCTATTTCGAGCCCTGGGACTGGGTAATCGGAACCAGCGTGGATGAAGACGAGCTGCAGACCTACCGGAAAGTCTTGAGCGGCGGCCGCGCCAGGATGACCAGCTACATGGGGATCGCCGGCCTGGCCATCTTCCTTTTGATCGGCATGCTCGGCGTGCTCGTCGCCCGGACGATTGCGCGTCCCGTCAACCAGATGAAGGATGCCGTGGAGACCATCATCGAGGGCAACCTGAACCAGTCGGTTGAGGTACACTCCCGTGACGAGATCGGCACCCTCGCCCAGGCGTTTAACGTGATGACCGGCAGGCTCAACAAGACCATGGAGGAACTTCGCGAAAGCGAGGAAAAATACCGGGGGATCTTCGAACAAGCCGTCGAAGGTCTCTTCCAGACCTCGTTCGCGGGGAGTTTTCTCAGCGTCAATCCGGCCATGGCCCGAATCGCGGGTTATGATTCGCCTGACGAGCTGATCTCAGGCATAAACGATCTGCGGCAGCAGCTCTATGTTACCCCGGAAGACCGCGATGCATTTGTATCCGCGATCCTGGAACGGGGAGAGGTTCTCGGCCGGGAAATCCAGTTCTGCCGCAAAGATCAGCGGAAAATATGGGTTTCCCTCAGTGCGCACCTGGTGCGGGACGAAGCGGGCAGGCCGCATTGCATCGAAGGGTATCTCGTCGACATTACCGAGCGGAGACTGGCCGAGGAGGCGCTCCAGAAGAGCGAGGCGCTCCTGGCCGAGGCCGAACGCGTCGCCGGGTGGGGCAGTTGGGAATGGGATATTGCCAACGACACGATTTATGTCTCCGACGGCCTGAAACGACTTTCGGGGCTGCCGCTGGATTACCCCCCCGTCCCCATGGGCAACTTCATCAATGACACGGTGCTCCCCACCGACCGGATAGCCCGCCGGCAGAAACTCGACGAGGCAGTACGAGGTGTGGTGCCGCAGTACGACCACGAGTTTCGCATCACACGGCAAGACACCGGCCAGGTGCGCATCTGGCACGGGGTCGGCGAGGTACAGGTAGACGCTTCCGGCAAACCCATGCGGATCATCGGCACGGACCGTGACGTCACCGAGCAGAGACTGGCCGAAGAGGCGCTCCGTGAAAGTGGAGCTCGCTACCGGGCACTGGTGGAAAACCAGGTGGAAGCGGTCTGCCGCTGGCTT
>JAJZQA010000064.1:7639-9743 GCA_021810985.1 Deltaproteobacteria bacterium | reverse complement strand
AAAGACATTTTCCGGAAGAAATATCGCCAGATGCTGGAGCAATCGCAGGTGGATGGCTAATGGCCGGATTGCGAGTTGTCTTCATGGGAACCCCCGCTTTTGCCTGCCCGGCACTGCAGCGGCTGATAGATCGTGGTGAAGAGATTCTGGCAGTGGTTACCCAGCCGGACCGGCCGAAGGGCCGGGGACAGAAATTCCTCCCACCACCGGTGAAAGAGCTTGCCGAACGGTACGGTCTGCCGGTCCTGCAGCCGTTCAAGGTCCGGGCTCCCGAATTCATCGACACTCTGCGGGAGCTGCAACCTGATCTGATCGTGGTGGTCGCCTTCGGTCAGCTCCTGCCGAAAGCCCTGCTGGAGATTCCGAAACATGGCTGCATCAACGTGCATGCTTCGCTCCTGCCCCGCTACCGAGGTGCCGCGCCGATCAACTACTGCATCATCAATGGTGAAAACGAGACCGGCGTTACTACCATGCTCATGGATGTGGGACTCGACACCGGCGACATGCTGGTGAAGAAGGTCACGCCCATTGACCCAGAGGAAGATACCCAGTCGCTGCATGACCGGCTTTCACTTCTGGGTGCTGATTCCCTGGACGAAACCCTCGATCTTCTCCGTGCTGGCAACCTGGCTTCGGAGAAACAGGACGATTCTCTGTCCTGCTATGCGCCGATGCTGAAAAAAGAGGACGGACACATTGACTGGACCGCGGAGCCGCGGGTCATCAAGAACCTGGTGCGGGGCATGAATCCCTGGCCTGGGGCCTATACCTATTTCGACGGGAAATTTTTGAAAATTTACCGGGTGCGAACCGGGCCGGGGACGGGAATTCCGGGAACCGTGCTTGAAGCAGGAAAAGATGGCATCGAGGTCGCTTGCGGCGGCGGCAGCGTCATCCTCGAAGAGCTCCAGCTGGAAGGCAAGAAGAGGCTTCCAGTCCGGGAATTCCTCGCTGGCTGCCGCATCGATCCCGGCACGAAACTGGGCAAAGAGGAGTAGTTTTGTGGTGAAAAATGAATCCAATCTAACCAGCGCATCCAAGGGCTTGTTCGTGACCCTCCTGGCGGTCACCTGCATTCTCATTGCGGCTGTTTTTCTAGTTTTCTGGTGGCTTCAGGGTACCGGTCTCGCCTCCCTTCATCCGAGTCTTCCCGCCATTGCCGGCGGTGTTCTGGTTGTTATTGCGGCCGGCATCCTGCTGGGCACACTGCTGTTGGTGCTGACGACGCTTCTTGGCAAGGATATCCTTGGCACCCGCTTTCTCCGGGGTATTGCCATCAAGGTTCTCCTTCCCGTCATCGAGTTCGTCGGCAGACTTGCGGGGATTCCGCGTGATACCATCCGTCAATCGTTCATCGCCATGAACAACAGCCTGGTCCTCTCCCAGAGAGTCCGGCTGAAGCCGGACCGGATACTGATTCTGCTGCCGCATTGCCTCCAGCTTTCCGACTGCGACATCAAGGTGACCGGGGACATCAACAAGTGTGTCCGCTGTGGCCGTTGCCCAATCTCCGGCCTTGCCGATCTGGCGGAAAAATATCAGATCGACATTTCGGTTGCCACCGGGGGAACCCTGGCACGCAAGGTCATCATGGAAAAGAGGCCGAAACTGGTGCTGGCCGTGGCTTGCGAGGGTGACCTCACCACGGGCATCAAAGACTGTTATCCCCTGCCGGTACTGGGCGTGCTCAATGAGCGCCCTTATGGTCCCTGCGTCAACACGACCGTTGATACGCTGAAGATTGACGAGGCCCTCCAGCTGGTCCTGAGACAGGAACCCTGATCCGCCTTTTTCCTTCCGCTGTGTGAAACAAACTAGCCATGAAATCCTGTATCGCTGAAAAAGCAGTCCTCACCATGCGGGAGGAAATCGCCGAAGCGGGCGGCAACGAGGTTTTTTTTCTCGGCCGCACCGATGAAAACAGCATGGTGGTGGAGGTCGAGCCGCTGGCGCGGGGCAGCCGTGATGCGGTAGCCGCCATTATTATCGCCACATCCTTCGGTGATGTGGTGCTGCACAACCATTTTTTTGGAGCAGTAAACGGCTTGCAAGCTATCTTGCTGTGACTGGCGTTCCTCCGCGTTCTGTTCGGCGCTTTCTA
>JAJZQA010000064.1:0-7629 GCA_021810985.1 Deltaproteobacteria bacterium | reverse complement strand
CACAACCATCCCTCCGGAGAACTGACCCCTTCGCAACCGGACCTGGAGATCGCTTCGATCCTCGGCAATCAGGGGGTCGGTTTCTACATTGTCGACAATGCGGTGCAGAGATACTACCAGGTGGTACGACCCTTTGCCCACAAGACTGTCGAACACCTTTCATTTCCCGAGATCGAACAGTTTTTTGCTCCCGGAGGAGTTCTTTCCCGCAACCTGGAAGGCTACGAACATCGGGATGAACAGGCCCGGATGGCCTTCCATGTTGCCGAGGCTTTCAACCGGGAGCGGGTGGCGGTTATCGAGGCGGGCACCGGTACCGGCAAATCCCTGGCCTATCTTCTTCCGGCAGTTCTCTGGTCCGTTCGCAACCGTGAACGGATCGTCATTTCCACCAATACCATCAACCTCCAGGAACAACTGATCAAGAAAGATATCCCTTTCCTGCAGCAAAAGGGCGGTCTGGCCTTTCGGGCCGTCCTGGTCAAGGGCCGATCCAACTATCTCTGCCTGCGCAAATTGAAAGCCATCGAAAGCGAACCTTCGCTGTTCAAGGAAGAGGGAAGCGCCGGCGAGCTGGAGGCTCTCGTGGCCTGGAGCCGCAAGACCGGCGAGGGCTGCCGGAATGATCTGAGCTTCATTCCCCGTGACGAAATCTGGCAGGAGGTCTGCTGCGAGGCCGATCAATGCGGCCGGGTCAAGTGCGCTCACTATGGGAAATGCTTTTTCTATACTGCCCGCCGTGAGGCGTCCGGGGCCGATCTGCTGGTGGTCAATCACGCCCTGCTCTTTGCGGATGTGGCGCTGCGCAAGGAAACCGGCTACGATTCCTCGGCGATCCTTCCGCCCTTTACCCGGCTTATCTTCGATGAGGGACACCACTTGGAGGACACTGCCACCAGTTTCTTTTCGTCCCGCACCTCCCGCCACGGCCTGCTGCAGCTTCTCGGCCGGCTCCAGCACCCCCGCAAGGCCCAGCGGGGCATTCTGCCGCAACTCTCGAGCCGGATATCCCGGAATGTCCCGGAAGAACTGGATGCCCAGTTTCTCGAACTTTCGACACTTCTGGAGGAACGGTTGATCCCGCGGAGAGCTGCGCTGGCGGATACCATCACGCAGGTGCTTGATGCACTCGGGCTCGACCTGCTCGCCTATCTGAAAAACGACAAAAAGAACTCTGGTGAGCGGAAGCTGCGCCTCACCGCGGCCGTGTATGCCGATCCGTTCTGGCGCGCGGCGGAAGAGGCGGTGCAGCGGTTGAGGAAGGACCTGAGCGAGTATGTGGCGATCATCCAGGCTTTTTTCAAAGCATGCGAGCAGCTGCCCGAGTCCGTTCTGGAAAAACTATCCGGCAGTTTGATCGATCTGCGCGGGATCCGGGGCCGCCTGGAGGGGGTCATCCAGGACCTCGGCGTCTTTACGCTGCGCAGCGACCGGGCCTGCCACTGGTTTGAAGTCAGTAACGGCCCCAAGGGCATGATCGTGCGTCTCTGTTCATCTCCCGTCGAAGTGTCGCAATCCATCAAGACCGTAGTGCTGGATAAGTTCCGGACCGTGGTGGTCACCTCCGCGACTCTGGCAGTGGGTGAGCGCTTCGACTACCTGAAAAAAATGACCGGAATCGATCAACTCGACAAACAGCGGGTGACTGAGCTGCTCCTGGCCTCGCCTTTCGATTATGAACGACAGACCTTCATCGGCATTCCCGACGATCTGCCCGAGCCGACCGATCGGAGTTTTACCGGATATCTTGAGGACTACCTGCTGCGGGGATTGATTACCTCGGAGGGGCGGGCTTTTGTACTTTTCACCTCCTACGACCTCCTGACCAGAGTCTACTCCTCCCTGTCTGAGCCGTTGCGGAAAGCCGGGCTCACGCCGATGCGCCAAGGGGAAATCAACCGGCATCTGCTGTTGAATCGTTTCCGTCAGGAACGGAATGCCGTGCTGTTTGGTACCGATTCCTTCTGGGAGGGAGTTGATGTGCAGGGGCGGGCACTGGAACTGGTGGTGATCACCCGGTTGCCCTTTCGGGTGCCGACCGAACCGATTCTTGAAGCCCGGGCCGAATCGATCATTGCCGAGGGTGGTGACCCGTTCATGGAATACACGGTTCCCCAAGCGGTGATCAAGTTCAAGCAGGGCTTTGGCCGGTTGATCCGGAGTCGGGATGATCAGGGTGCGGTGCTGATCTTTGACAGCCGGGTGCTGTCGAAGAATTACGGCAGATATTTCCTCGATTCACTGCCAAAATCGAGAATTACCCGAGGTGAGGGCAGTACGGTTTTTCAGGAAATGGAGCGGTTCTTCCGAATGGCAGGGACTACTGGTGAAACCGTTGAAAAATAATTCCGGAAATTCTTCAACCTGGCAAGCAGTTGAAAATCGTCGTACACAAAAACGTGCCCCTCTTGCAGGCAAGAGGGGCACGTCGGCAAACCTTGTAGCGTAATTCAGACTGTCAATAAAACAAGAGTGCGCAGATCCCGGCAGCGCTTTTCAGCGTGTCAGGTGCCGATAGACAACTTTGAAATGTTTTCAACGAGTCTGTTAATGGATTACTTTTTGTGGCAATCTTTGCAGCCTTTTGGTCCGGCATTCATTTTCTTGTGGCAATCGATGCAAAGCTTGTGAGCCTTCGCCTTGTCGAAGCCGGCAATCTTGCCAGGAGCTTTTTCATGGCAGAGCTTACAGTTCTTGAGCTTATCCACGTGTGCCTTGTGGTTGAATGAAACCTTTCCCGCGGATGCCGGGTAGACAATGCAATCCGCTGCAAACGCCGCGGAGGCCGCAAATACGATCAGGGTTGCTGCCAGTACCAAACTTTTCATATTTTTCTCCTTGTCCTGAAGTCCTAAACCGCATGCTCTCCATAGTAACCAATTTTTGTCAAGAGTCAAGATTTCTCAATTGGATTCACCCCGTTTGACAAATCTTTACCTGGAAAAAGCTAGATAGCGTTCATCCGGAAAGTGTCGGTTGGGGCCGGAACGGAACTTCCCCGAAGCCCCTCGCAATCGGACGCCTGACTACACCGATAGATGAGGTGGCGCCCTGGAAACAGGCGTGTTCCCTCGATCCTGCGGCCGGTCCGCACGAGATGCTCCGTGAAAGCCCCGTTCCGTCCTTCTTAACTTTTATTTGAGTTTCCGGACGAATACTAGATAATTGACCGGGCAACGGTCACTACATACACTTCTTTTGCGCCATACCGACGCAAGGTTTTGGCGCACTCGGTGACGGTGCTGCCGGTAGTGTAGACATCGTCTACCAGGAGCAACCGCTTACCGGTGAATCGGTCGGGCCTGGCAACGGAAAAGGCGCCCCTGATGTTCCGCTCCCGCTCGGCGGCGGACAGGCCGGTCTGGGGGGTGGTCCAGCGAATACGGCGGAGGTTATGCACCGCAAGGGGAATTTCCCAGCTTTTTGCCAGAACCTGGCCGATGAGCTGTGATTGATTGAAGCCCCGCTCCCTCAGGCGTGTGCGGTGCAAAGGCACTGGAACGAGGTAATCGGCTGAAAATGCCGGAGGTACTTTGCCCAGGGCAGCCGCGGTCAGGAGGCCCAGAGGGCGGGACAGGTGAACCTTTTTTCCGTATTTGAAGCGATGGATGAGTTCCTGCAGTGGTCCCTCGAAGCGCGCCGCGGAGCGTGCCCCGCTAAAGGGGCGACGCGTCGTGAGGCACTGGCCGCAGCTGTGGTCACTGCCGTTTTCCGTGGCAAAAGGTACACCGCAGATCAGGCAGAGAGGCGAATCGATTGGAATAATCTTCTCCCGGCAGCCGTCACAGAGATGGAGTTCCGTCGGCTCAGTCAAAAAACAACGGCAGATGTGGCAGAGCGGCGGGAACAGCATATCAAGGAAGGCCTTGAAGAGCATCTTCTCAGAGCCCCAGGTCTTCGTTAACCACCAGGACATGCAGTTCGGTGTATTTCGGCTTGCGTTCCAGCACGCTGATGATCCGGCAGATCCGCTCCGGTGACGTGCAGTCGCAACAAAAACCGCTTTCCGCGCAGGGCGTCTTGTAATTCAGGCGCCGGGCATTGGGCGGTGAGGCACAATCCTTGACCCGCCGGATCGCGGCCGGGATATCGCCATCCACCAGCTTGTTTCTGCCGGCAACCACGATGACCTTGCGCGGTCCGAAGAACATCGAGCCGACCCGGTTGCCGATGGCGTCGATGTTTACCAGGGCGCCGGACAGGGTAAGAGCGTTGGTTCCGGAGAGGAACAGGTCGCAGGTGAGCTGGCGACGCATGATTTCCAGCCTTTCTTCGGGGGTAAGGCCCGGTGCGCTGTGGTTGAGAAGTTCCTTGCCCTTTTCCAGCAGTTGTGGCTCCACGCCCAGGTCCTTGATCGTCATGGAGCCGCCGAAGCCGACACTGCGGGCGTCTCCTGATTCAATCAGAATATAGTTGGCCGCCTCCGTTGCCGTTTTGCAATAGTGGGTGGTGAACCCGTTCTTGTATAGGGACTCGACCGCCTGCAGGCACTTCTTTTCCCAGGTCCAGGTAACCAGTTCATGGGTTATGCTCATATGGGTGTTCCTCCTTTTGATAGAAATTCTGTTTCCCAGGAATCCGTATAAAGAATGGCTTTTTTGGGCGGCAGCTTCAAGACACTCCCGGAATCCGCGAGTATTTCTTTTTTCAAGCCAAGCTTTTCCTTGAGATCCAGATCACGATCCCAGCAGTTCCGAATCCGGGAAGTGTCGATCATCTGCCGGAGCGACAGGCGGAAGGGGAAAGCCAGGAACGAGACGAGGACGGAGTTTACCAGCGGCATGTCGCTGCCGTACAGCAGCCTGCCGTGGAAATCCCGGCACTGCAGCGGTCGCGTCAGCTGTCCGGGCCGGTTGAGCTGCGTCAGGGCCGAGATATCGACATAAAAATTCTGGTAGTCGCGCAGACGCAAAAGCCGTTCGAAGTCGGCTTCGCCCTGGTTGCGGCCGCTCCCGGCGCCATGAGCGGCGATGACCGTTACCCCAAGGGAAAGGGGCAGCCGCAGCCGCTCCCGCCCGCGCCGATGCCGGCCGTATGGCAATGGATGTCGATCAACCAGGCTCCTTGTTCAGGTGTTACCGCTTTTCGGAGCTAGCAAGGGTAGCGAGTTTGCGCCGCACCTTGATCAGCAGGCGCTGCCAGGGGTTGCGCAGTTCCTTCGCGAAGAGGCGCTGTTCGATCCGATGAAAGCAATAGGGGTCATTGTGCAGCAGCCCAGTCTTCATCAGGGACATTTCGTTGCAGCCGCCTTTGCATGAATCGAGATGGCGGCAGCTGGCGCAGTTCTCGCCTGCCTCGGCTGCCGAAAATCTCCGCGAATAGGGAAAGGACGACTCGCTCTGCCAGACCTCGGCAATGTCCCGCTCCCTGATCGTCCCTTCAACCGTCGAGTCATCCATCGAGAGGCAGCCCTTGATGGCGCCGTTGCTCTGGATGCCGAGAACCGAGATGCCGGCCTGACAGCCGTGCCACTGGGGGGCAAGGGAGATGTTGTCCAGCAGCAGGGAATTGAAACCGAGATCATGCGCTCCGATGACCGGCATTTGTTCGCGAGAGTATTTCTTTCTCGTGGCGGCGATAAACATCCCCACCGAATAGAACTCCTCCTCGTCGAGCAGCAGTTCCCGCGGGAATCTCCGCCCTTCTGAGCCAGCAACCTGGATCTGCCAGGCAATCTGCCGGCCCATCAGCAGTTCCCTGATGGCCGGAAGTTCCGTGAGGTTCAGCTTGTGGACCGTGGTGATGACGGTAACCGGCAACTTCTCCTTGAGGGCTCGATTGATAAAATCGAGGCTTTTTTCGAAAGCGCCCTCCCGATTGCGAATGCGGTCGTGGAGTTCCGGCTGGGCGGCGTCGATACTCACCGCAACGGCTCGTGGCGTTAACGACCGAAGCTGTGAAAAAGTCTCCTGATCAAAGACCGTCCCGTTGGTGATCACGGTCAGTTCCATGCCGAGATCCCGGATAAGGGATGCTATCCGCCAGAAGTCCTTGCGCAAGAGCGGCTCGCCGCCCATGAGGGTGATGCCGAAGCAGCCGGTTTTTTTCAGATCCCGGCAGAGTTGTTCGGCTTCGGCGGTCGTCAGCTCATCAGCCCTGCTGCTGCCGGCACTCGATCCGCAATGCAGGCAGTTGAGATTGCAGTCGAGGGTAAATTCCCAGACGGCATTGCGTAGCTGTAAGTTAGTTCCCATTCTCGAAATCTCTGATGCCCACCGCACCGTATTTTGAAACGGGGTAGGGGTCCTCCGGTTGCTGACCACCACAGGTTGTCAGGCACTCCTCCTTCGAATCGAAGGGCACTACGCCCTCACAGCCGCCATAGAGAAATTCTTCGCAGCGGTTGGTTTTCGGATTGAAGTAATACTTCCAGAAGATCGCCTTGCAGGGGCCCTTATCCGGTTTCATCAGGCATTTCTCCGGGAGGTTTTCCGTTACCGGCGGCTTGTCAGGCAGCTGCCGGGTGAGATTTTTCGCATCTCCTCCGGCCTGTGCGGAACCGCTGAAAGCGGAAAGCGCCACGGCCAGGAGTCCGGAGAAGCCTATCTTGACAAAGCTCCTGATCTCGCCTTCCTCAAGGCCGGCCATTTTGCCGATGCGAGCAAATTTTTTTTTCATGGGGGTACCTCGCTGTCGTCAGGTATTGTAATTACTATAGAAGCAGCGGTTCAACGCTGCTGATCGACCGGTTGTCCAGGAATCCTCCCGGGTCATTTCCCACGGCAAGTATATACGGGTTACGTCAATTTTCCAATGGGGACATTGGTAGCCTGCGCTTATTCTTTTACCGCCGGATGTGCTCCCGGACTCGTTTTCAACCCGGCAGTTGCCAAATCGATGCCTTTTGTCTCGGGGCTGAAAAACAGGCTCGAAAAAGTCATGAGCGAACCGATGGTGAGGATTACCGCGGGGGAAAGCCACATATCATCACCCTCGATTGCCCTGATAAAGGGAATAGAGTGGGCCCACCAGACATAGATGCTGAACCAGGCGCCGAGCAGGGCTCCCGACGAATAGCCGAACCCGACCCCCACAGCGCGCCTCCTGGTGGGAAACCGCTCCGACAGGTAGGCTGGGACGATTCCCCAGGCCAGCTTGAGCATGCCTGCCATGGTCGTTCCAACGATGGCCAGGACCAGGTTATGGGCAAGGGCCGCCTGGTAGAGAACATAGTAGGAGGGGATGCCGAAAATGACCAGGAACACGCAGTACCACATGGTCAGAATTCTCCTCCCGACGAAGTCGGAAAGCCAGCCATAGAAATTGTAGCCGAGAAACGCCATGAACAGGGCAAAGCCGTAGATTAGACTGTAGGTAGTCGTATCGAAGCCCCTGCCGCCAAGAGTCAGGAGATTCGGCAGAAAGCCGTAGACTGCGTAATCGGTAAGAAAAAGGCCTGACATGAAAACGAAAACCTGGATGAAATCCCGGTGGGCCGGCGGCTTGAAGAGGCTCCAAAAGGGGGCGTTTTCGATCTCTCCCTTTGCCCGGGCTTTTTCGAATTCCGGTGATTCGGGAAGTTTGCGCCTGATGTAGAGGGCCAGGAAAACCGGCAGGATACCGGTCAGAAAGGCAATTCGCCAGCCATATTCGAACATGGCCTCTTTGCCGACCATGGCCGAGATGAGC
>JAJZQA010000063.1 GCA_021810985.1 Deltaproteobacteria bacterium | reverse complement strand
CCCTTTTTTCTTGAAAATTATCCACAATTATCCACATCACAGAAACGCTGCCTCAGCGGCCCGTCTCCGGACCAGGCCAGAGTGCCTCCGGCACCTGGGCCGAGGCAATCAGCCAAACAGGATCCGCAAGAGGGCAATCGCCCCGCTGACCACGAGTCCAGCCAGGGCGATAAAACCGCCCGACATCGCCACCCGCAGCGCCTCGTAGGATTCGCTGTGCTGCAAGGCTCTCCATTGGCTCGCGGCAACGCCTGCACCGACCACGCACGCCACAATCGCAATCCACCATTCCCCGTTCATTGGTCACTCCTTGGCGTCAGGGTTTATCAGCGCCACCTTTCCTCACTTGGTAAACGCCTTAAAGACACCGGCCAGAGCGCTGCCCTGCGCCACCTCTCCGCCCACCGCCGCGGCATAGCGTGCCTTTTTCTCTTCCGTCCTCATGCCGAAGTAGGCCCGGAGCAGAACCGTAGGTAAAGACAAGAGGGCGGCCACCAACTCCCAGGGGGGAAATTTCCCGGTGGTAGTAGCAACCCAGGCAATGGCGACCGCCTCGGCCACCGTGATCCCCACAACCAACTTGGCCATCATCAGGGCAATTTCAGGCCGAGTGCTTTTTCCAGACTCGTCCGCCGCGGCGAGGGACCCCTGTACTTGCACCCAGGCATTTTCTTTGGCAATCTCCACGTCCAGCTCTTTCGACATCAGCGCGAGGCGCTGCTCCGGCGGCAGCGATGCAACCGCGTCCGTTAACTGCTGTCCGGTGGCCGTCTCCGGCAGCTTTTTCTCGGGCGGCAGGAAAGAGTTGACCAGGCTCAGGACAGCCGAGCCGCCTGGAATAGCACTGGCCGCGACTTCGATGCCGGCCCCCGCAACCCTTTTGAGTATATCGCTGACGTTCATGTTTGACCTCCTTGCGCGGTTGGCTGCATGGCCACCCGGTTAAGCCACCCCCTGGCGTACTTCTCCTGGGTCGGCGACTTCCGCATGCAGTCAATGTAATGCTGACCCTGCAGCACGTTCATCACCTTGAGCAGCGGCCCGGTGGTGTTCTGTTTGAGATAGGACTCCAGCGCCCGGGTTGTTCCCGGCCCCATGACGCCGTCCTCGACGATGTCTGGGTAGTCTGTGGCGTTCCGGTTGAGCAGGTTGAGTGCCTGTTGCATCCAGAGCACGGCACGGTGCACCCCGGTATTCACCGCAGTATCGAACAACTCGGCAGCCACGTCCGGTGGCAGGGCGTCCCCGGCCAAGCGGTCCCAGAACTGTTCACGGTAAAATTGTGCCCCGAGCCGGGCCAGGTCGGCGTTGGCCTCTATTTCCCGTTTCACCATGCCGTGGGCCTTAATCTGGTCGATGTACCCCCACCCCGGCCAGCCGGGGAAATTCACCCGGGAAATTCCGCGGTAAGTTTCGCCCCCGGAATCGTCCGGGTCGTTCACATAACCGCCCTCGTTGGCCAGGGTGCGGGCCAGAGCCAGATCAAACGCTTCCATTACCCGCCTCCTTTTGGGCGTGACATTCCGTTACCTCCTCGATGGTTAGGGCATCCATACAGCAGCTTTTGATGGCCCGCTTGATCTCCGCATGGTGGGTGTGCAGGTTGGTGTGGGAGATCAGCAGCCGGTGGTTGATGATCTTGCCCAGCAGATCCGGCAAGGCCGTCTCGCAGCTTCCGCAGCCACCGCACAGGGCGGGGTCGATCACAAGCTGGTACATGATCCCCTCCTTCTTCCTCAATTCAGTGGCCCACGCCTTATAACAATGGCGCGGCTCCTTTTTTTTGGTTATCTCGCCGAAATACGGCATCGCCCAAAACCTTCGATCGCAAATTGTAGCTGTCTGCGTGTTTGGCATGCCCGAACCACGACACTATTCTCGGCCCGATCTGCGCGAAACCAATCCGTCCTGCGGCATAAAGCGCCTGCAATCTCCTGAGCCGGTGCCGCATGCGCTTAATGGACCCCTTGCGCAGCTTGCGGTGTGTTGGCCAGATTCTATACCCCAGAAAATCAAGAGCCCTGCCTCGCACTAGACCAACCGGAAACACCTGGGTCTTTGCGTTGGTTCGGAGCCGCAGCCGATCCCAAAGAAAACTCTCAATCGCCACCCGCAGCCGCTGGAGATGCTGCTTGTCGTGGTGAATAATCACGAAGTCATCCATATACCGAACGTAAAAATGTTCCCGCAGGTCGTATTTCACATATTCGTCCAGCTCGTGCAGGTAGATATTGGCAAAAAGCTGGCTGGTCAGGTTGCCAATGGGTATCCCGGTTGGCCCTGGCGTTGAGACGATAATGCCGTCCAGTAGGGACAGGGTGTCGCCACAGGCGATCCGCTTGCGGAGTAGTCGTTTCAGTACCCCGTGGTCTATGCTGGCAAAATACTTGCTGATATCGGCCTTGAGCACATACACCTTGCCGTGGCGGCGCTTGACCTTGCGTAAGAATGCCTGAGCGCGGTCGGCTCCAGCATGGGTGCCTCTCGTTGGACGGCAGGCGTAAGAATCATAAACAAAACGATTCTCCCAAATCGGCTCGATCACCGAGACAATGGCATGCTGCACAACTCGGTCGCGGAATGGCAGCGCTGCAACCGGCCTCCTTTTGGGCTCGTAAACAAAAAACTCACGATACCGTCCGGTGTGATAGGTTTTCCAGACCAGTTCATTCTGTATCTGAATCAGGTTCGGCTCCAGGTCGCGAGAAAAGCGCAACACTTCGTGGCGATACCTTTTCCCGCGCCTGGCCCGCAGGTAGGCGGCATACAGGTTGGCAAAATCGTAAATTTGCCCATATATGTTCTTGAATGTTTTTGCCATAAAGTAAGCGGCCGCGACAGTGTTCGTTGCCTACTTACCGCCGCCAGCCTGTTTATGTTTTTCGGCGCTCGGCCGAGGATTAAGCGTCCTTTTGTGGGCGCACTGGCCGCAGGCTACGTGAGCCTGCGGCTTCTGGCTATCCCCAAGAGCCGGGCGGAAGCCGATGTTCGTGTTCGCGTTCGACCGCGCGTTGTTCAAGTTCAGCGCCGCGAGGCCGGCGTTCACGCCGTTGTTCCAGTTGCCACCACGATACGGCAGTTACAACGCCTAACCCCTCACGCTCCTTATCCACCCACCAACCATCCGCCCGATCTCGTCAATATGGCGACTCCACGCCTCGTACTTTTTAAAGGGCAGATAACCCAACTCTTTACCGAGCCGCACCTGAGAGCGGAGCAAGTCAACGGCTACGTCCATATCCTGCAGGGTGGTCTTCTTGTAATACCGCTTATTGCAGACGGTAATCAGCCGGAGCAGTAGCCACATGGTTGTTCTGATCTCCTGGCTCAACACATGGCGTTCAGCCCTGGGGAACTGCCGCAGAGCCACATAGCCATACTGGATCATGTCCTCGGTTTTCTGTCTTATCTTGAGGTCTTCCATGGCTTCCACACAACCGGGCTGTCGCCCGGGAAAACAGATTACCAGCCTACAGATTTCAGGCGACAAAAGCCGGGCGGAAGCCGAGGCCCGCGCTCGCGCCCGACCGCGCGTCGGAGAAGTTCAGCGCCGCGAGGCCGGCGCCCACGCCGCTGCCCCAGCCGCCACCACGAAACGGCAGCCTCTCGCCATAGTTGCGGACCCACATCTTGTCGTCACCAAAGCCGGAGCCAGCCGGCGCCAGGAGCAGTTGCTTCATAATATTCGGCACGGTGATGCCAGTGTCGGCGGCCAGGTTGTCAAAGATGGTATAGGTGTAGCCGTCATCACCACTGCCCGGCGCATTGCTGTTGTCGATCACATCGTCAATCTGTGCCGCGCCAACCGAGCCGGCTGTACCAGCATTGACAGAGTCAAACTTAAGGCTGGCAGCCGTGCCCGGCGCAACCAAAGAGCCATCGGCAGCGGCTATCGCCTTCCAACGGGTGCTGGTGGCTGATTGGTCGGCGGTGTTGCTGGCCGCGTCGTTGTCGGGGATTATCTGAATCTCGCCACCATTAAGACGCATGCCGCCGACCCACTCCCAGATGTTGCCATTTAGGTCGGCAATGCCGGCAACGGTGCCGTCGTGCCGCCACGGTGCCGGTCCTGAGCCGGTCAGGGTGCGAGCGGTGCCGCTGGCCGTGCCGGGGGCGATCCCGTCCTGCCGCACGCCAGTCTCGTGGGTGAGGGCCACGTCGCGGCCATAGTCGTTGTTGCCGTTCGGTAGGGTTCCGTTTTTCGCGCACCAGAGGGCAATGGCCGCCCATTCGGCGTTAGTCATCAGGTGCCAGCCCGCGCCCTTGGCGGCACAGTAACCGAGGGCGGCGTCGAAATTAAGTGAGCAGGTCGGGTCCATACCGGGCAGGGAAAGGGCGCGCCCGTCCACGACCTTGGCCTGATACTGACCAATGAGCAGTTCGCTCTTTTCCACACCGTTGACGATGAATGCCGGATGCACTCCGGTGCCGGCGCCGATCATAATATCCTCGATATTGAACTTCGGGACCACCACCATGTAGCTCGGCAGACCGAGGTTGTCGTAGAGCACGGTTACCTTTCCGCCGGTAGCGGCCTCCACCGCCGCCCGGCGGGCGTCTTTCGTAAAAATAGTTGTCATCTGTCAATCCTCCTGGTTATCCGGCGTGCGGCCAGAGTTTGATCTGTACCTGATTCGGGTCGAGCGGCAGGGCGACTAGGGTCGCCGCCTCGCCTTCACCCTGCTCCTCGTACTGCTTGGGCAGGATCACCACCGAGGCAATCAGAGTGTCTCCGTCGTTTTCGGCGATGCCGCCCGGCCCGTGCTTGATATCGACCGTCACCAGGCTGTCCGCCTGGCGGGCCGCGGCGTCGATCTCAATGCCGGCAATGGTGGCAACTGCTCCGGCCACGGAAAGATCAACCACCGGGCCATCAGCCATGTTTCTTATTTTCATCGGTCATCCTCCTATAGGGTCATCAGGTGCGTTGTGTAGCGGATATCGACGGCATCCGCAGAGCCGCCGAGATAGATACGCATAGTATTGGTCGCCCGGTTGGCTCCTGGCGCGGTCAGCTCCGGGCGCTCGCCGCCTTCGTAATCGTCCACGTCCAGCACCACGGAGTAGCTGGTGGCGGCCATCACCCTATCGAAGGTCACGTCTTCGTACGCCGGAGATGTTTGCACCAGCGGCCAGTTCGGCTCATTCCGAGCCGTGGGGGTGAGCGTGCAGCCCGCCAGGTATTGATCACTTAATGCGGTGCTGCCGTTGGGCACGGTGATGGTCGCCAGCTCAATGGCGTCATCCGGCACGGCAGTGTTAAGCGCGGTGCACTGCAACTCCATCACCCCAGACACCTCGCGCACATAGAGGTGGCAGATGGACGAGGCGCCGGTCTCGTTCTCCGGCACGGTGCAGCCAGCCGCCTGGGCGGCGACTCCCCACTCCCGGCCATGGCCGAACACTTCGCCCAGCGCCAGGTCAATGGCGCGAGTGATGGTGCTCGATTTGGTGAGTGCACACCCGCTGACCACCCCCCGGTTGTAAATGGTGAGAGTGCCTTGCTGGTGGCGGCTGAATCGCTGGGCGTCGATCTCTTTCGAGAGCACACCGGTATCGGCCAGCGCCTGGGCGGCGAATGAGGCAAGCAGGTCAATCTCGTCCTTGCTGGCGATGACGAGATATTCGGATATCTCGGCGGTGATCGACGAGGCATTCCCGACCACGGTGAGCAGGTCAAAAATCTCCTCGACCATTACCGCTCCGGCTGCTGGCAGAAAATCGCATTCGCTGCCAGCGTAGGCGACGGCATAGAGAATCTCACCGAGGCCAGGGTCGGTGGCAAACACGCCGATCTCGCGGACGAAAAAGCCGGTTTGCAGCCCGGCGTTGGTGATGATCGCCCGCAGCCTGGCGGTGCCGTCGCCCACCACGTCTAGGGTGTTGATATCGAGAGAGAGCCGCTCGTTTTTCAGGTCGAGCAGTGTCTCGGCGCTGTCACCCGCACCCCAGGTGCCATCGCCGACACCAACGCGGGTGAAATTGATAGTGGTTCCGGTCTGGCTCTTGGCGACAAGGTCCAGGCCGCGAGGTGTAATCACTGTGCCTGCAAAATTACCCATTGCTGACTCCTATTCGTGTGAGTTTTCCAATCTGATTCCGGCCGCCCACATACACCGCGACATCGTCGGCAGTGATCTTCGGCACCAGCAGCGGCACCCGCGTGGTGCGGCCATGTTGTAGGTAGGTGCCGACAATCAACGCGGCGTCGAGATTGTCCGCCTCGAAGCGCGGCGCGATCCGAGTTGATCCGCCAAGGCGCGGGAACAAACCGACATTCAGGCTGCAATCCAAACCCCGCTTCACGCCGAGCTTGTCAAGCCAAGACCGGCAGTTTTTGTAGGCGTTGATCATCTCGACGAACCTGTCGATCATCTCGGCGGACAGCGTCTCGTCGGTGTATGCCCGGAAGTAGCCGGGGGCGCCGTCGTACTCGAACCACTCTTCAATCTCGGCGTCGTTCCACACGGTCTTGATTGCCTCGACCACCGCCGCAGGCGTACCCTTGATCATGTGCAGAATGTAGGCCTTTTTGATGGTCTCCCGCTTGGCGGAATCCGGCCAGGCCTGGTCCCAATAGTCAACGTGGAGTTCCCAGGCCAACATGGAGAGGAGCGGCTCCTCGATCTCGTCGATCCGCGACCAGATGTTGATGGCGTTGATGTTGGCCGTGGTCTTTGCCAGCTCACCATCGAGCGCCCTGGCGGCAGCCACGATAACAGGGTCGCTGGAGATGGACGCCGGCAGCAGGTCGAGGAACGAGATATCGGTGAGCGTCTTACTCATCTTCCAGGCCACCGTAAGTAAAGGTCACCGTGCCCTCCTGGGCCAATTCGCCAGCGTCCCTGTCCAGCAGGGTATAAGCCGGGGACGTGACGGCCAGGCGCTTGGCCCCGGCCGCCTTGACCAGCTTGACCAACTCGTCCGGGTTGATGTCGCGGCCGATCTTTGAGCGCTGCCATTCCAGATAGGCGGACTTGGCCGCCTCCACCTGGACCTGTATCTGAGCGGCCAAGGTCGAATCGGCAGACGAAATGTAATAGGTGGCGACCAGGTCATAGCTCACAGCCGAGGGAGAGGACACCGTGACCTGGTCGGTGAGCGGCCGAACCTTCTTGGATGTAACCGCGGCCGCCACCAGATCGAGCAGGTCCTGATCGGGAAGGACGCCCCCCTTGAGCAGGGGGCGGATGACCACCTGCACCGGGGCCGGCGAGCTGACCGCCACGTCGATGATGTCCTGGTGGGCGGTTTTGGCCCAAAATTCATAGGCGCCGTCCGGGCCGGCCACGGAGAGGCGCTCGGGTGAAAGCTGGATCCGCTCCCGGTAGCGGTCATCGTCCTCATCGTCGGCGCCGCCAGACGACTGGGTAGTGTTGCTCACCGCAGTGATGTAAGGGTTGTCGTCGACATCGACCAAGCGGTTGATCTGCCCGACCACATACCCGTTGCCGATCTCACCCGCTGTCTCGCACGTAACGGAGACGTCGATATAGGTCTGACCGATGGATATCTCGGCCGCCGCCGTCGTGGAAAACATGAGTTGACCGTCCGGGGTCACCCTGGTGCCGAGCGGGATGGTCACCGCAAAGGCCAGGGCGGCGTCCAGGGAGAAACGCTCCGTGGTAATGGCCGCCTTGGCGGCCAGCCGATCCGTAGCGGTCATGGCCCCCTTGTGCTCCAGATAGTCCCCTGTCGCGTAGCGGAGCAGGTTGTTTTTCCCGGCCTGGTTGATCACCTGATTCTGCTGGGCAATGATGGCCGCAAGTCCCTCCAAAAACAGGCGCACCGGGTCACCCTTGGCCAGGGAGACAGAGGCCACCGCCTCATAGACAGTGATCACGCGGCTTTCGACTGCGGCGGCGTCGGTCTCGCAAAACTCGATATCCGGCAGAGTCTTAATATCCATCCCGAATCCTTATCCGTACTCGAGGAATCATTCGTCCTTCCATCGCCTCAGACGCAACCCAGGTCACCGACACAACCGCGACCCTGGGCTCATATTTCTCCACCGCCTCGACGATGGCCGGCAGCGACTTGGCCATGGCCATGCTCGTCGGGTGGTCGAGAAAGGTCTGGTCGACCCCGAAATCACGATCGAGCGGTACAGATCCCTTGGCGGTGGCCAGAATAGTGCGGACGTTCTGGTAAATCTCGTCGTAGCCGGTGGCCCCGATCACAATCGCTGCCGGAAACGCTGAAATCTCAAGTCCCATTCGTCACATACTCTTTCAGTTTGATGTTCACCTCGGCGAGCAAGAGGCGGCCGGAACCGGAGTGCCGCTTGTGCTCCTCGCCGATTTCCTCCAGCACGAATTTGCCGATCACCACCCCTCCGATCACCAAAACCCTTTCCTTGCCGGCGTCGCGGATATCGCGCAGGGCGGCCAGCTCGATTTCCGGCTCCACCCCCAACTGGATATCAAACCGAATCACCATGGTCAGCTCTTCCAGGGACGGGCCAAGAAACTCCAGCAACGGTTTACCCTTGGCGACCGCATGTTCGGCGAACCGCGCCGCGCCCTTGCGACTCATCTGCTGCCAGGTGCGCACCCTCTCCGCCGAGGTCTCAAAGGCTATGTCCCCAAAGGCGCCCAGCTGCATAATCAGTGGTTGTGATGGTTGGTGTTGCCGCCGGCGTCGATAATCGTACCGGTCGCGTCGATATCACCGACGACAGACAGCGAGCCCACAATGTTGTTGGTGCCAGCAAGGCCCCCTGTTCCGGTCGCCGTGAGGTTCCCCTCGAGGTGGATATCCGGCGCCTTCAGCTTGAGCACGGCTTGAGACTCGATGCTCACGTCTCCAGTCGCCACGATGCTGGCCGATCCCGCAATATGGGCCGTTAACTCGTGGCTGCCCCGGTCGTATTCCAGGTAGGTCCCGTCCTTGAACTGTCGGCGCCACTTGTCGCGGCTGGTCACTGGTGGCGCATCCACCTTCTGGTAAAAAGAACCAAGAACAAACCCTTCCTCAAGCCCGGTGGGGAGAAAAACGCACAGCACCTGCTCGCCCACGTCCGGCAACCAGTAGTCCTTGTCATCCTGGGACTTGCGCACCAGCACCGGCAGCGGCTGACTCACCATGTTGCCGGAATCGGGCAGCCGTACCCGTACCGTGCCCGCGGCGTCCTGCACGCTCACCACCTGGCAGGGCCGGATCACCTGGTTGAGACGGGCCTCCAGCGCCGCCACCTTGTTGGTCAGTTCCGCGAGCATCAGTAGCCAAGCTCCCGGTGGACGGTGAGGGAAACGGTGTACCCGGAGCTACCCCGATCATAGCGGTGGGTGGCCTCGTCGATGAAATACCGGCCGTCGAACTGACCAAAACCAGAGGCGTTGACGTTGAGACCGGCCACCATGCCGACGTGGCCAACCAGATCAAGGGTGCCCTTGACCTCGCCTTTGTTCTTCTTGCGCAGTTCTGCCCGGGCAACGCGCTGGGCAGCGGCCAGGCTTTCAACACGGCGGTTGATCTTGAGCACCTCGCCAACCTTCGGGCCGCTTTTCGGGGTAAAGGTGTAGGTCTTGTCCCTCTTGGCCGCCGGAGCCTGGTAGCTCACCTTGCAGGCGCGGTAAATATCATGGGCGCGATCGGTGAACCGGTATGCCTTCAGACTCTTGGAATCCTTCCGAGAGATGGTGAAGCTCGCCGGCTTGGCTTCGAAATCCGCGCCGCTGAATACGATCAGCTTTTCGTCGGCCACCTTGAGGTTGGCGCCATTCTCGGTGCAGATCCTGGAGAGAAACGACAGATCAGACTCCTCGCGTTGTTCAAGTCGCTTGAAGGCGAACGGACTTGCGGCATA
>JAJZQA010000062.1 GCA_021810985.1 Deltaproteobacteria bacterium | reverse complement strand
GTCGCATGCACCAGCTCGCGTACCCGGCTCACGCTGAGCCGCTGCGGGTCGTAATGCAGGCAAAGGCGGGCGATTCCGTCTTCGCGGACCAGATGTATTTGTTCCAACCCTTCCGCCAGCAACAATTCCGTCATCCGCCCTACGCAGGCGTCCCGCTCATCGGCGACGTCCGGCAAGACCAGGGGCAAGTCCAGTTTAAGTTTTTCGGCCATATTGCTGATCCTTGCAAATATTTATTGCAGCGGTAGAATGCGCTGCCTTACTGCTGGGACATCCCGCATTGGCCGCAAAATTTGGTGCCAGCCGGCAGCTCCGCGCCACAGCCGGAACATTTGGCAGGTAACAGGGAGGTGCCGCATTGCTGACAGAAGCGCGCATCGTTCGCATTGGCACTGCCGCACTTGGGGCAGACGTTGCCGGGATTGCCGCCGCCTGAGCCGCTGCCCTGTGGATATCCGCTACCGTAGCCGCCGTGGTGTCCGCCACCGTAACCTCCGTGATGCCCGCCACCGTAACCTCCGTGGTGCCCGCCCAACAAATTGCCCAAAATCCGTTCAAAAAATCCCATGATTTACTCCTTTACCATTGATGAAGGATGACAACGATGCTTATGCCAAACGACGACACCTACTTACTCTGAATGGTCTTGGTTGCAGGTGATGGAATCATTGTGATACTCCGGCTGCAGTCATTATCTGCTTGAGTTTAGTGGTGGCTATCGATAGTTGTTCCTGCGCCAATGCATTTTTCTTTCGATATTCGAGAAGGGCCATAGGGTTCTTATCCGCTACAAAACTTCTGATGGCATCAAATGATTCTGCATAGGCCTTATAGGCTACAACCAAGCCGGTTTTGCCTTCGACAAGAAGATTTTTCGCCTCGGGTGGAAGCGCGTCCGGGATAGCCCTTTTTGCCAGTAACTCACCAGCCTGTAGACATTCCGTTTTTGCCTTGTCAATAATAGCGGGTAGGCTGACTGATACCTCACCACCTCTGATGACATTTTTTAGTTCATCAACCGCCAATTTAATAGCCTTATTCGTTAGGTTTTCGACACTCAGAATCTCTTTTTGAAATGCCATCAGCTTTTCTTTGTCTGCAGGGGAGAGCGTAATGGCAGGAATCTGTTGCTGCGGCGCTGGCACCTTTTCGGACGAGCACCCGCATAGTGCCATAATCCCGCTGATAAGAGCAATCAAGACAATGTGTTTCATGATGTATATTCTCCGTTTTAGTGAGTACACGTTCAATACGTGAGGATTTACATTCCTTCTGCCGCAGAAATCCATCATGTCAAACAGCTTCGACAGCCAGTTTTTTCTCTTTTGATATCCGCCATGCCCATAGCCGTGCTCATCGTGATATGTTGTTGCTGGCTAGAAACCGGCTGCTAGTAACTCGGTTCAGGCTGTGTGGAGGCGGTTGTTTGAGTAGACGGCCGCTCAATGATTTTATCCAGTTCTCTCCTGTCAAGCCATGCACCACGGCATTCTGAACAACAATCTATTTCTACTCCCTGCGTTCAGTCATCTTAAGGTCAACTACTGCACATGATTGGGCAATTCATGTTGGATTCTCCTTTTTGTTTTTATTAGCGACCCACGCCCCAAGGGGGGCGAATTTTCGATGAGTAATTTCAAGGAGTGTTCTCGCAATATGCGCTTCGACTCCGCTCAGCGCACGGTTGTTCCCTGAGCGGAGTCGAAGGGAACTTACTCAGAAGAGTTGCTGGTAGAGCGTTGTATCCGCTCCCGTACTATGTGAAGCAGTCTGCGCGCCCAGGCAAATTCTGTGGCGAGAATGCCCAATGCAATCGGAATAACTACGATGGCCGGACCGGGCAGAACTATCATGGCAATACCAATGAGTAGAATAGTAATGCCGAAGACTGCCACGAACAGGCGCTTCAGTTTTTTGAACGACCAGTCATACATGGTTAAACGGTTGCAATGCATTCACACCCTCGGCAATTGTGTCATAGCCCGCAGCCGCAATATTCTCACAAATCACCGCCGGTGCAGTCTTGGCCGGGTCGTAGAGCACCACAACCTTACGGTCGTTAAGCAGTGTCGTTACCTTGGTCACTCCGGCAATTCTCTTTGCAACACTCTCCAGGTGTCTGGCACAGCCGGAGCAATCCCTGCCGTGAATGTTCAGTTCAAGAGATGCATGTTGTGGGGTCATCGATAGTCCTTTGCATCCGATATGAATACGAACGAGCCTTTTAATGTCCTGCTCAGGACAATCGATACACTTAATCGCGAGCTACCCACCGTAACTATGGAGCCCAGAGAGGAGTAAATTCACCCCGAGATAACAGAAGATGGTCGCGGCAAAGCCGATGATCGAAAGCCAGGCAGCTCGTCGTCCGGCCCACCCTCGTGTAATCCGGGCATGGAGGAAAGCCGCATAGATGAACCAGACAATCAGCGACCAGGTTTCTTTCGGGTCCCAACTCCAGTAGGTTCCCCAGGCGTAGTTTGCCCAGGCGGCTCCGGTGACGATTCCCAGAGTCAGCAAAGGGAAGCCGATCATGATCGACTTGTAGTTCAGGTCGTCAAGCACCCGGCTTGGCGGAAACGTGGCGACAATGCTCTGTTCGTTGGCTTGTGCGACTTTGTCATGCTTCTCGCGAATCAGATACATGATGGAGATACCGCAGGCAACGGCAAAGGCTGCGTATCCCAGGAAGCAGGTAATGACATGATACAGAAGCCAGTTGCTCTGTAGTGCCGGAACAAGCGGTTCGATTCCGCTTTTCATCCCTAGTTGCGCCCAGGCCATTCCTAACAGGGCAAAAGGCATGACAAAAGCACCAATGACCCGATATCTGTACTTCAGATCGAGTATTCCGTAGATGAGAACAATCGTCCAGGAAAAGAAGACAACTGACTCATACAGGTTGGAAAGCGGGGCGTGGCCGATGCCGAGTAAATAGGATTCTTTCCAGCGCAGGCCGATGGCGACTGTTTGCAGAAGCAGACCGCCAAAGGCAATGTAGCTTCCTGCCGTACCAAAAAACGGTTTGGTACGGTTGACTATGGCGGCAAAGAACGCCAGCATGGATGCGAGATACAACAATGTAGTTATATTGAACAGAAGTGAACTGGTCATTTATTATCCTCCAACGGAAGCTGCTTTTTAAGCTTTGTCACCAGTTGCTCCATGAAAAGCTGAAACCCTCCCTGGTTTTTGCTGCTATTGCCCCCGATGGTTACGGTTCCACTCTCGACCCGCACCCAGATACGCCGGTGTGCCATAAAGAAGGCGACATAGATTCCTACTACCATCAGGATGCAGCCAACCCAGACCACCCAGACGCCTGGGTCTTTCGCCACCTGCAGGCCGGTGTACATGAATTCCTCTCCACCTCGGTACTGGAGAAGCTTGCCGCCTGTATAGGGGAGATTCATCCGGTTCATGGCCGGATTGTTGGAGTAAACGACAAAGGTCTTGTTTTCTCCATTTGCCAGATGGACTTCCACCTGGGCCGCCGGCCCGCTCAACCCGGTTTGAAATCGTGAGATGTCCGGAGTTGTTTCCTGAAGGCAAAGGCCGCTACCATCGGGAAGTTTTGTTGATCCGCCACTCTTGACTATCAGAGGTTGTGAATTGCTACCATCTGAATCGCTGATGGTGAACTCATGCTCTCCCAGTTTTCCGTAACTGGATTGGTAAAAGGTGATCCCCTTGTAACTTAGGGGATCATTGACGATGACCGGCACCCGGTCATAGCCCGCTACCGGCTTACCGTTCTCCAGCACGGTCAGGATGCTCTTGAATTCCTTGGGGGCACCGTTGGGATAGTGGGAGACACTGAATTTTTCCAAGTGCACCGCAAAGCCGAGGTCGATTTCCTTTTCAGAGCGGGACATGACCTTGCCGACACTCTCTCCTTCAGGGATATTGACGAATCCCTTGTAGCCGAACAGGGAGCCGATGATGGCGCCGATGAATATGACGAGCACACTCAGGTGAACGGCATACACGGCCAGCCGGGACCAGGGTGTCTTCTGGGCGAACAAATGGTAAGTCCCGTCTGCTTCGGTAATCACCGGCTCGGCAAATTCCGCTTTCATGACAGCGGCAACCCGGTCCCTGAGTGTGACAGCGTCCCCTGATGTGATGATTGAAGTGAGATTCGGCAGCGTTGTCTCCAGGCTATCATCCATGACCCTCACCGGGCGGGTTATGGTTCTCCAGATACCCGGGAGCCGCTTGACGGAACAGGCGAGCAGATTCAGCGAGAGTAACGAGAGCAGGAGGATAAACCACCATGAGTGGTACATGTCGAAGAAGCCGAGGCCTTTATAAAGCTTCAGCTTGTTCTGGCTGATGGAGTGCAGATACTCGGGTGGCGGCGTGCCCTGTGGAATGACCGTTCCGACGATCGAGAGCACCGCCAGTGTTATGAGGGTAAACATGGTCAGTTTGAGCGAGCAGAAAAAATCCCAGATAGATTGGGGTATTGATTTTTTACTTGATGTCACGAGAATGCTCCTTGGCTATAAGGTTGCGGCAGACGGTCTGTACGCATGACGCTTTCCCGGCCATTCCAGTGGTATTTGTCACCGGGAATCTTGAGGGAGTCACTGCCGACCTTCTCTCCATGAACGCCTACTATTCGGACAAGTTGTTCATACATCAGCACATCCTTGACTGACTGCAAAAACGCCTTATCAAAAACCTTGTCTGCCTGTACTGAAGCAGCGTTACTAACTGCAGGGGAAAAGAGGGTGTCAGAAACAAACAGACATGAAACAACTGCCATAACTGGCATATATCTTCTTGCTACTGCTAGCTGTATTTCAGCCTTGCACGTTTTCACTATGTAAGTCCTATCGAGTACGTCTGTTTGAGAGCCTTTTCAGTCGTGCTCAGAACTGAAACAGCATCTACTGTCTTATTGGTTATTTCCCAGGCTTCTGCAATACCCTCATCGTCTCGTTGTCATCTTTCAACATTCGCTTGAGCTTTTTCAACTCGTTAGGCGTATAGACCTTTTCACCTTTTGCAATTTCCTTGTTCAATTTGGCTATCCGTTCCGGCAAGCCATCAAACACGTTCGGGCAATTCTTGCCATACAGGAGGCAGTCGTCCTTCCCATCTGGCGGCACAAAAGCAAATGCCGGAAGAGCAATCAATGCGACTGCGACAGCACAAACAGATACGGCGATTTTCTTCATGGGTTCAACTCCTTTTGTCTAGCCTGCCATACTTTACGCATGGCAGCACGGTTACGGTTGTGTTTAAGCAGAATCTTGTGTATCGACTGACGGCTCAAAGATATTCCTTGTTCTGCAAGTGATTTTTTTCAGCCGTTGTGTCCCCCGTTCGGGGTTTAAAGCCACCAGCGCCAGGATTTTTTTCCGGTGCACCAAATGCGGCTGCTTTCGTGAAATACTTCTCGGGTTTTGCCTGGTAAATCTCTTGACATATCTTCTTCTCTACGAATGGCGCAACAGGAGATAATGCTCTTTCGTCCTTTCGTTTTGCCGCGACACTGTCGAGAATTTCTGACAGTTCTGCCACGGTAAACCGTCTACGCCTTCCAACAGTTCCTGAAACGTTTGAAGAATCCATTCAGACCCACCCGGTCTAAACTTCCTTGCCATTCAGTATCACTCTCAAGGATCTGATGCCTTCCCTGAAATTGGTTGTGCTGTAAGTCCCTGGCTGTCTCTTCCCAGGCTTTGTACTGTAAATTGGCTCTATAACCAGGTTGTTTTGATCGTCCTCTTTCAGGGTAATTTCCCTTGCCACGGCAATTTCGTCGTCGGGAAGCGCAACCACCAGTTTGTGGAGACCGGCTTTCAGACGGAGATTCTTGCTGAAGCGGTACCTGATACCGTCACCGGCTTCCGGGTTTACATGTTTCATCGGTTCACTGTTTTCCTTCTGCAAAGTCCCCTGCAACAGCACAGCCTGACCGTCAATATTCAACAGCAGCTTGTAATCTGGGGTTCCGTGAATATCCTTTGCGGAAAAAATGCCTGGTCTGTGAGTTTTGAGGGTGCCTGTTATGCGCACATCAACATAACCTTGTGGCGCAGTCGCACCGTTCGTCAGTTCCTCGAAGATATCGGTACGTAAACTGGTGCTGTTCGCCTTGATCAACGCCGAGCTTTCCGCACATCCACTCAACACCATGATTGACAGCATTAATAACAGACTTGTCTTTTTCATCATGAACTCCTTTCGAGTCAAACTGCCGCCTCGCCGCGTTCGTTGGTCCGAACTCTCACCGCCTCAACGACATCCAGTACATATATTTTCCCTTCCCCATGCTCACCACTCCATGCCTGTTGGCGGATGGTGTCGACCACTTCCCAGACAACAGCATCGGAAACCATAATTTCAAGGCGAACATTTCTACTGAAACGGTTAATCTGGCTGTCGACTCTTTTACAGTTTGCTCCTTTACCGCGACCGAATCCGTTGTTTTCAGTTGCACTCATCCCGGTCAGTCCCACCACATTTCTGAGACCTTCAGTGACCAGTTCAAGTGCAGAGGGCTTGATGTAGGCGATTACTTGTTTCATTGAGCAATCTCCTTCTCTTAGACGGCACTTGGGCCTCTTTCGTTGGTACGGATCTTCACTACGTCATCTATTGTTGATATGAATATCTTCCCATCTCCCGTATTGCCGGTGTGGGCGTATTTCTGGATCACGTTGACAACCTCATCGACCATTACGTCATCCACCACGACCTCCAGCTTGACACGAGGGATGAACTCCACCATTTCGTAGAGAATCTTGTCCGTGGCGTTCTTTGCTTTACCCTTGCCGAACCCCTTGATTTCCGAAACCGTCACACCTGGCATCCCATCGATGGCGTGAAGCTCCTCGGCAACATCCCGTAATTTTGACGGCCGAATGATTGCTTTTATCTCTTTCATCGCATTCTCCTTTCGTAGTTATTAAAACCCTACATCTCCTCTTCGGGTTTACGCTTCTCGAACCAGCCGTACACCGCCGGGATAATCAACAGGGTCAACAGGGTCGAGGTAATCAAGCCCCCCACGACGACCGTTGCCAGCGGCTTCTGGATCTCCGAACCGGTCCCCTGTGCCAGCAGCATTGGCATCAGGCTGAAAATGGCGATGGAGGCGGTCATCAGCACCGGCCGCAGACGATCAATGGCCCCTTTTCTGATAGCCTCACCGAGTTCCATCCCTTCATCCCGGAGCTGCGAGATGCGCGATACCATAACCAGCCCATTCAGCACCGCCACCCCGAAAAGGACGATGAAGCCGACCGAAGCCGGGACCGACAGATACTGGCCGGAGAGGAACAGGGAGAAAATCCCGCCAATCAGGGCGAACGGCAGGTTGGAAATAACCAGCAGCGCCAGGCGCATGGAGCGGAAGGTGACGTAGAGCAGCAGCAGGATCAGGCCGATGGCCACCGGGCCGATGATCATCAGTTTCTTCATGGCCCGCTGCTGGTTCTCGAACTGACCGCCCCAGGTCAGGTAGTAGCCGGCCGGCAGTTTGACCTGCTCCTTGATCTTTGCTTTCGCCTCGGCCACAAAGCTGCCCATGTCCCGGCCGGTGACGTTCATCTCGATGCCGATCCTGCGAACGCCGTCCTGACGGCTGATCTGTACCGGGCCTTGCACCATCTTCACCTCCGCCAATTGTTCCAACGGAATGTTCATCCCGGCTTTGGTGGTGATCAGCAGATTCTTGATGGTCTCCAGCGAGTTCCGTTTTTCCTCCGGCAGCCGGACGGTTATGTCGAAGCCCCGGTTTACCTCATAGAAGGTGGAAGCAGCCTTGCCGGCCACCGCTATTTCGATGACATTCTGCACGTCGCTGATATTGAGGCCATAGCGGGCGATTTTTGCCCGGTCGATGGTGACGGTCAGGTACGGTTGACCCGAGACTTTTTCCGTGTTCAGGTCCGTCCCCCCCCTGACGGTGGAGAGAACCTTGGCGATTTCGGCCGATTTATCATTCAAGACACCGAGATCTTCGCCAAACAGCTTGAGAATCAACTGGGCACGAGTGCCGGCCACCAGTTCGTCGATGCGGCACTGGATCGGCTGGCTGAAGCCGAAGCTGATTCCCGGGATGGTTTCCAACGCCTCGCGCATCTCGTTGGTCAGTGTTTCCTTGGAGATATCCCGCTTCCATTCGCTCTTCGGCTTGAACACCCCCACATAGCCGGTCTTGTCCACGCCACGGGTATCCATGGCCACGCCGGTCTGGCCGATGCGGCCTATGACCACATCCAGCTCGTCAAACTTCTTCAGCTTGGCAGCAGCCTGCTGGTTGACTTCCAGCGCCTTGGCCATGGAGACACCGGGGAGCATGGCAATATCCATGTCAAACGCCCCTTCATCCATGATCGGGATAAACTCCGACCCCAGCCTGGTCACCAGAAACAGCGAGACCACCAGCAATCCGCCGGCAATGCCGATGACGACTTTTTTCTTGTCCAGCGCATACTCCAGCAGCGGCAGATACTGGCTCTTGGCGTAGGCCATGATCCTGCTGTCTTTCTCCTCCTCCGGCTTGAGAAACAGGCTGCAGAGCACCGGGATAATGAAGATCGAGAGCAGCAGGGAGGAAAGCAGAGCGATCGCAACCGTGATGGCCAGCGGGCCGAACATCTTCCCTTCGATCCCCTCCAGGGTCAGGATCGGGATGAAGGTCAGGGCGATGATCAGTTCGCCGAAGATGCTCGGTTTACGCACTTCCATGACCGCCTTGAGCACCGTGGTCAGCTTGGGATGCAGGTGCCCCTCTTCGCTCAGATGGCGCTGGACGTTCTCCACCTGGATGATGGTGGTGTCGATGATCATGCCGATGGAGATGGCCAGACCGCCGAGGGACATCAGGTTGGCGGTGATGCCGGTGAGCTTCATGACGATGAAGGTGGCCAAGAGCGACAGCGGCAGCGCCAGCAGGACGACAATGCTTCCCCGGATACTGTTCAGCAGCAGGTAGAGGACGATCAGCACCAGGATGGAACCCTCGATGAGCGCCTTGTTGACCGTGCCGACGCTCGCTTTGACGATATCGCTGCGGTCATAGTACGGGACCATCTTGACCCCGTCCGGCAGCATGTTGCTCTCGTTGATCTCCTTGACCTTGGCCGCCACACGGCGGACTACGTCGCGGCTGTTTTCGCCACGCAGCATCATGACGATGCCGCCGACTGTCTCGTCGGCGCCGTTCTTGATGGCGGCGCCCATGCGGACCGCTTCTCCGACCTTGACCTGCGCCACATCCCGCAGGTAGGTTGGCGTGCCTTTTTGAGATTTGAGGACGATGTTTTCGATGTCGCTGATGCTCTGGATCAGGCCGACGCCCCGGACGATGTACTGGTCCGTGCCCCGTTCCAGGACATTGCCTCCGACGTTGCTGTTGTTGCTGCCGATGGCGGTATAGACGTCGTCCACGGTGACGCCGTATTTCACCAGCTTCTCCGGTAACACCAGCACCTGGTACTGCTTGAAGTAGCCGCCGAAGGAGTTGATTTCATTAACCCCGGCGACGCTCTTCAACTGGGGGGTAATGACCCATTCCTGCATGGTGCGCAGGTTGGTAAGATAGGCCCGTTTCTGCTCCGGGTCCTGGGGTACTTTGCCTTCAAGGGTGTACTGATAGATCTCCCCCATGGCCGTGCCGATGGGGCCCATGGCGACTTGGACCCCTTTCGGCACCTTTTCCCGCGCCTCGGCCAACCGCTCGAACACCAGCTGCCGGGCAAAGTAGATATCCACGTTGTCCTTGAAGACGATCGTGACAATGGAGAGGCCGAACTTGGTCACCGAGCGCATCTGCTCGATGTCCGGCAGGCCGCGCATAGACATTTCTATCGGGTAAGTG
>JAJZQA010000061.1 GCA_021810985.1 Deltaproteobacteria bacterium | reverse complement strand
GAAAGACAATACCCGGGCAACCGTTGACACCTTTGACGGGCTTCTGGTAGATTACGCCCGGTCCTGTAAAGCTCAGGCAATCGTCAGGGGCCTGCGGGCCATCTCCGATTTCGAGTACGAACTCCAGATGGCGCAGATCAACCGCGGCATATCGCGGGAAGTTGAAACGGTATTTTTAATGACTTCGGTATTTTACAGCTTCCTTTCCTCTTCGATCGTAAAGGAAGTCTATTCACTGAAAGGCCCCATCGACGGGCTGGTTCCCCCTCTGGTCAAGAAAGCGCTCGACGCAAAATTCAACAGATAACAACGGAGCGGCTGCTACGGCTTCCGCCTTCCCATACTTGGAGATAACTATGAAACTGGCAGACCGCGTACACAGAATCCAACCATCACCAACTCTCGTCATCGATGCCAAGGCAAAAGCCCTCAAGGCCGAGGGCATCGACGTCATCGGCTTCGGCGCCGGAGAACCGGACTTCGGCACCCCGGAAAACATCAAGGAAGCGGCAAAACAAGCTATCGACGCCGGACATACCCGCTATACCCCGGTCGGCGGAACCATCGAATTGAAAGACGCCATCATCGCCAAGCTCCTGCGGGATAACGGCCTGACTTTCTCCCGTGACCAGATTTCCGTCGCCTGCGGGGCAAAACACTCGCTCTACAATATTTCCCAGGCCCTGATCCAGGAAGGAGACGAAGTCATCATCCCTGCTCCGTACTGGGTATCCTATCCGGACCAGGTGCTACTGGCCGGAGGCACTCCAGTCGTCGTCCAGACAGATGAGAAGACCGCCTTCAAAATTACCCCGGAACTGCTGGAAAATGCCATAACACCACGGACCAAAGCGCTGATTCTCAACTCGCCCAGCAATCCGACCGGAAGCGCGTACAGCAAAGAGGAACTGCAGGAAATCGGCAAGGTTTGCCTGCGTCACGATTTCGTCATCATTTCCGATGACATCTATGAAAGCCTGCTTTACGACGGCATCCAGTTCCACAACATTGCCTCGGCTGTGCCCGAACTGATTCCAAGGACTATTGTCGTAAACGGCGTCTCCAAAACCTATGCCATGACCGGCTGGCGGATCGGCTACGCCGCGGGGCCGAAGGAAATTATCGGGGCAATCACCAAAATGCAGTCTCAGTCCACCTCCAATCCCTCTTCCGTGGCCCAAAAAGCCGCGGTGGAAGCCTTGAGCGGCCCCCAGGACGCCGTGTTCATGATGAGGGGTGAATTCGAGAAACGCCGTACCTACATTATCGACCGCCTCAACGCCGTAACCGGCATCAGCTGCTTCAACTCAAACGGGGCCTTCTATGCCTTCCCGAATGTTTCCGCGTTGTACGGAAAATCTTTCGCCGGGAAGGTCATCAGGAACTCCAGCGACCTGGCCGCCTATTTCCTTGACGAAGCAAGAGTGGCCGTAGTACCCGGCATCGCTTTCGGCGCGGATAATTACATCCGTCTCTCGTACGCCACCAGCCTGGAAAACATCCGGACCGGAATCGACCGTATCGAAAAAGCCGTCAAAGACTTGAACTGAAATAAGTTACTGCCGAGATCCATCTACCGAGGAGATACCATGATTACAAAAGATATGAAAATCGGTGAGATCTGCCGCCGGTATCCGCAGGCAGTTTCCATACTCAAAGAGTTCGGCCTTGACTGCCTCGAGTGCCAGATCGCCGACCTGGAAGAACTGGAACACGGTGCGGGTGTCCATAAAGTTGACATGGAGAAGCTACTCGAAGAATTGAATCGTATCATCGCAAACTAATTATACGGCACACCGGGAATGGCGTTCCTTCCTGGTGTGCCGCTGTTTTCCAACCCTATCGTCTATCAGAGGCAGGTAGTCATGGCAGCACTCCGCACCGCTATCGACGCCCATCAAGCCACCGTTCTTCCGGCAGCCAACCTCGGGAGTGATCTCGCACGCCGTTTATCCGGCACCTGCCCAAGGGCAATTTACCACCCACCCTGTTCAATACAAGTCATCTGGTTCCGTGCTTTCCCCGCTGCAACAGTAATGCTTCTTTCCTGCAACAGACCGGAATCAGCGCCGGCGGAACTTCATTGCCGCGAGGAGGCTACGTGAAAAAAGCGTCCCGTTCGGTACTTTTCATTGTCTCCCTGTATGCACTGCTCGGTGCACTCTGGATCTACTTCTCCGATAGATTCCTGCCCCTATTTGTCTCGACTCCCGCCGAAATTACTACCTGGAGCACTGCCAAGGGGTGGCTGTATGTTGCCATAACCTCCCTGCTCCTTTACTGGCTTATTCGTCTTCACACCAAGAGACTGCTCTCGGCGCAAGAGATGATCCGTCGCGAGCACGAGTTGCTGAAAAGTGCACAAGCTGCGCTAGCCGATTCGGAAGAACAATTTCGCCAGATGTTCGCCAAACACAGCGCCATGCTTTATCTGGTTGATACGGAAACGCTTGCCATCTTTGACGCAAATGAGTCCGCACAGAAGTTCTACGGCTATAGCCGGGATGAATTCGCGTCACTGACGCTTGCCGATCTGTCAACGCTTCCCGGGTCCGAAGTGAAAAAGTTGCTCGAAAAGACCGCAAAAGAAGATCATTCCCCCATTAGCTTCAGCCATCGTCTCGCAAACGGCGAAATTCGCGAGGTTGAGATACATTCGACACCGATCCGGCTGAAAGATCACCACTTCTATTTCAACATCGTCCATGATGTCACCACACGAAAGTACACGGAACTGGCACTTCGGGAAAGCGAAGCCCGGTTCCGCTCCCTGGTTGAGGCCACTACGGACTGGATTTGGGAAACGGATATTCATGACCGGCTTACCTACTCCAGTCAGAAAGTAAAAACACTGCTGGGTTATGAACCGGAGGAGGTCATCGGCACAAAACCCTTTGACATGGCAACAGAAGAGGACATCGAACGAATTACCACGATCTTTTACGATGCGAAAAAAGAAGAGCGGTCTTTTACTGAAATTGAATGCAGCTACCGGCATAAAGAGGGTAAAACCGTCGTACTCGAATCGAGCGGTATGCCCATTTTTGATCAGAACGGAAACTTTACCGGATTTCGAGGATACGAGCGCAACATAACCGATCGGAAACATCTCGAAGAACAGCTCATCCAGGCCCAGAAGATGGAAGCCGTCGGGCAGCTGGCCGGAGGGATTTCCCATGACTTCAATAATATTCTCACGGCAATTACCGGATTCGTTTTCATCCTGGAAATGAAATTGGAAGATGAGGAATTGAAAAAATATGTCGAGCAGATCAGATTGGCCGCGGAACGCGCTGCCGGACTTACGGACAGCCTTCTGGCTTTCAGCCGGAAACAGATTATCTGTTTCAAGCCCTTGCATATCAACAGTGTCATACTGGAAACCCAAAAGCTTCTTGCCCGCCTGATCCGTGAAGACGTGGAAATCCGCACAGACCTCTGCAAGGGAGACCTGGTAATACTGGGCGATGAAACCAAGATCGAGCAGATCATCATCAATCTGGCGACCAACGCCCGGGATGCCATGCCCGGCGGCGGGATTCTCAGTATCCGGACCGAGCGTTGCACGATGAATGGAGATCCGGAGGTGTCAATTTTCCCCGGCAAACCGGCAAGCTACGTACATCTCACCGTTTCCGATACCGGCCTCGGCATCGACAAGAAAGCGCAGGACCGGATTTTTGAACCTTTTTTCACCACAAAAGAGGTGGGCAAAGGGACCGGTCTCGGTCTCTCCATCGTCTACGGCCTGGTCAAGCAACTGAAAGGCTACATTCACATCAAGAGTGAATCAAGAATAGGAACCTCCGTGGATATCTACTTTCCACTTGTCATGGCAGAACCGGAAGAAGCGTCTTTCGTACAGCTCAGCGTACCGAAAGGCAGAGGGGAAACGCTTCTCGTTGCGGAAGACGATCCCGACGTACGGAGTTTCATCAGGACTGTGCTGGAGGAATTCGGTTATAACGTTATCGAGGCGGTGGATGGGCTGGACGCGGTCAAGAAATTCCGCGAGAACAGTGAGTGTATCAAAGCGGCAATTTTCGACATCATCATGCCGAAAAAGAACGGAAGAGATGCCTATCTGGAAATCCGCAAGACCTATCCGGACGTCAAGGCAATCTTTGTGAGCGGCTATACCGGTGAATTTCTCACCGAGGAAGGAATCCTCAAGGAAGGATTGCACTTCCTGCCAAAACCGGTTGTTCCCTGGAGTCTGCTGGAAAAAGTGCAGGAGGTTTTGGGAACACCGTAAACCTAAGGTCTTATTTCAATGGGAGTGCCGTCCGGGACAAAAGACCATATTTCTTCGATCTCCGCGTTTGTTACCGCAATACAGCCTTTCGTCCAATCCGTCACCGTATGGAGATCGCCCACATCCTCATAATTCCTCGGCAAGCCATGAATCATAATGTCGCGACCGGGGGAGACGCCACGTTGTTGCGCCCTGTTGATATCAGCTGAATTTGGATAAGAAATGTGAATGGAGCGGTAAAATTTGCTGCGCGAATTGCGCCTATCCAAGACATATTCGCCTTCAGGGGTTCTGTTGTCCCCTTGCCGGGTTTTGGTACCGACCGGGTTTCTGCCAATGGCAACCCGGTACCTCCTCAAGATCTCACCACCTCTCACCAGAAGAAGAAGCCGCTTCTTTTTGATGACGACGACCTTGTCAGCTTGAATAATGTTGGCAAAAACCTGACCGGGCAGACAAAAGAGGAGTGCACATGCAATGCAAAAGATCTTTTTATTCATATCCATCCGCTATCCAATAGAGTCGTTACCACATCAACAGGACACCAACCGCCGCCGCTGATTTCCGTTCGAGTTCCGAAGCCTTGCCAAATTATATCCGCGTACATGGTTTAATCGTACCCATCAAGCATACCGCTGTGACAAGAATCACACCGCACCACATGGTCCTTGAATTGACGGAAAATTGACACTGATCTGACATTTTTTGTATCGGTTTCCGCAATTCGGACGCGACACAGTTGTTATTCGTCTGTCAGTAGTGCTGCTAAGCAAAAAGAATGCCTTCGGGACAAACCGTAACCTCAAACGTGATTTCTGAGCATCAACTCCATGGGATGAGGCGATAAGAAGGTCTGTTTACTCAGGTATTCCTGGTTGAATTTTCTCACATAGTGCTTCAGCAGGGTGATCGGGACAACCAGCGGAACAAGACCGGCATGATAGCTGTCGAGAACCTCCAACAGTTCCACTTTTTCATCGGGCAAGAGCTGCCGTTTGAAATAACCCATGATGTGGGAAAGCACATTGCTGTTTTTTTTCACGGTCGCCTGCAGAGAAAGAGCCCGCATCAGCAATTCCTGGTAGCGGTCCAGGAGAATAGCCCGTTCCAGCGTTTTCCCCTCAGCCACGAGCCTGCCCATCTCACGATAAATTTCCGGTGAATGAGCCATAATCTGGAGCTTTCGCCGGGAATGGAACTCCACCAGATCGCCCAGCCCCCGGCTGGCGAGCAGGAAGTCCTTCCATTCCCGGTAGGAAAAAACCCGCTCAATGAAATTTTCGCGGATACCCATGTCGAAGAGACGCCCCTCCTCCTCAACCGGCAGGAGCGGAAAATGGCCAACTACCGCCGCGGCGAAGAGACCCCGCCCGCTCTTGGCAGGCATCCCGCCCTGGTAGACCTTCACCCGGAACAGCCCGGAACTGGGCGAATTCTTTTTGAATATGAATCCGCAGAGATCCTCATTTTCCAGATCCCGAACTGTGAGCCGGCAGTATTCAAGCATCCGCTCCGTGAGGTCAATGGCTGTCCGGCTGGTTACTAACCGTGGATTCGCCGGATCACCTTCAAGCCGCATCGCCTCACGCGGTACCGGCAAACCGCAACCGACTTCGGGACAGTACGGCACAAAACGAAAAAAACGGCCGAGTGTGTCAGTGATGTAGTGGTCGTGCTTATGACCACCGTCATAGCGGACCGGCTCGCCCAGAAGACAAGAACTTACGCCAACTGCAATGGAATTCGACATGATGAGTTCCTTACCTTGAATTTGAGAGCAGATCGTCTGGTCATAATTCTATCAGTAAAGATATTCGAAAACAATTGCGAGGAAAACAGGTTTGAAACCAGATCAAATACAACTTGACATTAGATTATTTTATTAGTATCAACTTATAAACTATCTCACAGGGGGGTTGTACATGAAAAAATCTGTTACAGGCATTTTTCTCGGCATGCTGGCACTTCTCTTTGCGGCAACGTTTTCTTTCGCCGTTCCGGACGAAGGAACCGCCAGCGCGGAAACGGCAAGAACGGTAACGAAAAAAGTACGAAAAAAATCCGCGGACAAGACCGATCTGGTCGACATCAACAGTGCTTCTCCAGAGCAACTCGCAACACTTCCCGGATTGACGGGTGAAGACGCAAAAAAGATCATCGCTGCCCGCCCGTACACCCGAAAGAATCAATTGAAGCAGAAAAACATCATTACGGCAGCAACCTATGACGGCATCAAAAACCTGATTGTCGCGAAAAGGCAGAAAAGTCTGTAGCGGTAGCACTAGGTAACCAACAAAAACAGCAAAGGCCGTTTCCGCCCCATTAGGGGCCGTTGCGGCCTTTGCTTTAAACGATGATCCAGCTTCTTGTCACTTCAAAGCAGATTATTTTTTCTTGATCACCAACCCCTCCCCGGTAATGGACAGATCCACCAGCACCGCATCCCCTTCGATGAATTTACCTTCCAGAAGCATGAGCGCCAGAGTATCCTGGATCTTTCGCTGAATGGTTCTTTTCAGGGGCCGTGCGCCGAGGGCCGGATCGTAGCCCTCCTGGGCGAGGTATTCGCGGGCCTTGTCGCTGACTTCGAGAGTAATGCGCCGCTCTTCCAGGCGCTTCTGGAGAGACTTGATTTGAATTTCGACGATCTTCTTGATCTGGTCGAGAGGCAGCGCATGGTAGATGACAATCTCGTCCACACGGTTGAGGAATTCCGGTTTAAAGCTTTCCTTCAGTGTCTCCATCACCATGCTCCGCATCCGAGCATAATCGGTGGCGCCATACTGCTGGATCCACTGGGAGCCCAGGTTGCTGGTCATGATGATCACTGTGTTGCGGAAATCCACCGTGCGGCCCTGCCCGTCCGTGAGACGACCATCGTCCAGGACCTGGAGCAACACATTGAAGACCTCGGGATGGGCCTTTTCGATCTCGTCGAAAAGGACGATGCTGTACGGTCTTCTCCGCACTGACTCGGTGAGTTGTCCGCCTTCTTCATAACCGACATAGCCGGGAGGCGCCCCGATCAGCCGGGCAACGGTATGCTTTTCCTGGTATTCGCTCATGTCGATACGCACGATCGCCTGGTCGTCGTCAAAGAGGAATTCAGCCAGAGCCCGCGCGGTTTCGGTCTTGCCGACCCCGGTCGGGCCAAGGAAGATAAAGGAACCGATCGGGCGGTTCGGATCGGACAGGCCGGAGCGGGCGCGACGAACCGCATTCGCCACCAGCAGCAAAGCTTCATCCTGCCCCACCACCCGTGACCGGAGTCGATCCTCCATCCGCACCAGCTTGGCCGATTCGCTTTCCTGGAGTCGCGAGACCGGCACACCGGTCCACTTGGCCACCACTTCGGCCACCATGTCTCCATCCACCTCTTCCGAGAGCATTTTTCCTTCCTTCTGCACCTGGAGAAGCTCCTGATTCTTTTCAGTCATCGCTTTTTCGATGGCCGGTATTTCCCCATACCGGATCTCCGCGGTACCGGCCAGATTGCCCTCCCGCTCAAGTTTCTGGGCCTCGATCTTTTTGTCTTCCAGCCGGCTCTTCAGATCGCGGAGCGACTTGATAATCTCTTTTTCCCCCTGCCAGTGCACCTTCAACTGCGCCGATTCAGCTTTCAGTGATTCAAGCTCTTCGGCGAGTTTCCGCAGCCGCTCCTGGGAATGCAGATCCTGCTCCTTGAGCAGCGCCTGTTTCTCGATCTCCATCTGAATGATACGCCGCTCGATCTCATCGATCTCTGTCGGCATGGAATCGATCTCGATCCGCAAGCGGGAGGCGGCCTCATCGATCAGGTCGATGGCCTTGTCCGGGAGGAAACGATCGGTGATATAGCGATCGGACAGGGTTGCCGCCGCGACGATGGCGCTGTCCTGGATCCTGATGCCGTGATAGGTCTCGTACTTCTCCTTCAGACCGCGGAGGATCGAGATGGTATCCTCTACGCTCGGCTCGCCGGTATACACCTGCTGGAAGCGGCGTTCCAATGCAGCGTCCTTCTCCACATACTTGCGGTACTCATTAAGGGTCGTGGCGCCGATGCAGTGCAATTCACCCCGCGCCAGTGCCGGCTTCAGCAGGTTCGAAGCATCCATGGCCCCTTCCGCGGCCCCGGCCCCGACCAGGGTATGGAGTTCGTCGACAAAGAGGATAATCTTCCCCTCCGATTTGGTCACTTCCTTGATCACCGCCTTGAGCCGTTCCTCGAATTCGCCCCGATACTTGGTGCCGGCAATGAGCGCACCCATGTCTAGAGCCACAATTCGCTTGTTTTTCAACGTCTCAGGGATATCTCCGGAGATGATCCGCTGGGCCAAGCCCTCCACGATGGCGGTCTTCCCGACCCCCGGTTCCCCGATCAGCACCGGGTTGTTCTTTGTCCGGCGTGACAGGACCTGGATCACCCGCCGGATCTCGTCATCACGGCCAATGACCGGGTCCAGCTTCCCTTTGCCGGCCAACTCGGTCAGATCACGGCTGTACTTGGCCAGAGCCTGGTATTTCTCTTCCGGGTTCTGGTCCGTTACCCGCTCATCACCGCGCAGGTCCTTGAGAGCAGCCAGCAGCGAGTCCCTGGTTACGCCGCTGTCAGCCAGGATGGACGACGCCTTGGAGCCCTTTTCCTCCAGGAGTCCGAGCAGCAGATGTTCGGTGGAGACAAACTCGTCATTCATGGCGTCAGCCTCGCGCTGGGCGGTGTCCAGGACATGGTGGAGCGCTGAAGAGAGATACACCTGCACCCCGGAACCGGTTGCCTGCGGAAGACGCTTCACCTCGGTTTCGGTCTTGGAACGGACATACTGGGGATTGGCCCCGATCTTCTGGAGGATGGAAGCTACCAGTCCTCCCTCCTGGTCCAGCAATGCCAGCAGCAGGTGTTCCGGCTCGATGGAACCGTTCTGGTTAGACGCGGCAAGTTGCTGGGCGGCTCCCAGGGCTTCCTGGGTTTTTATGGTCATTTTGTCAGATCTGATCATGTTTGTTACTCCCTTCGCGCAGATTCTCTTGGCAGGTGGTTTAAACCATCATGGGGAGGTTTCGAGCGAGCGGTAAAGCCGCAGGTCAACCCCGCAATTGTTTTTCACCAGCCTGCAAAGAAAGGATAGGCATCACAACCCGTTGAGTCAAGCTTACTGGAGGAGCTTTTCTCAGAATAATCAGGAGAGAATAATTACGGATGGTTTCAGAGCCATCCGCATCCCAGGAATCATCGGGACACAACCGGCGACCATAATAGACATTTTCGTATATAGATATAATTTATTTTTTTCATTTATGAAAATTTAGCAGTAAGATGTGCGGGATTTTTTTGGACATTACGTTCTGCCATTAACCGCACAACTGCCCGATGAATGAGGGGAGGTGATTTCAACAGTACCATTGGGCATTTGCCGAGTTGTTGAAGGCCAATCAATGTACAATTTGAAGGAGGCGCGTTACATGAGGAAACAATTGAAGAAAATTGTAATGGTTACATTGCTGCTTACCGCGGCAGCGCCCTTGTCGGCCTATTCCGCTGACGAAGATCTCTTGCGCAGAATCGATGCCTTGTCTCAGGAACTGAATGCCTTGAAACAGCAAGTCAAGGACAGTGATGCAAAGCTCCAGCAGGCGGTCGATAAATCGAAGGAAACGGAGCAGAAGGTTG
>JAJZQA010000060.1 GCA_021810985.1 Deltaproteobacteria bacterium | reverse complement strand
TCGAGTAGATTACTTACTCTTTATTAACTGGATGATAATAAGCCGGTTCACAATCTGAATGATCTGTTTGTCTCAAAAGCAAAAAGTTCCTCCGGATTGTCTTACCATTGTTTTTTTGCAACCTGTCAAAATGCCTGTAATTTGACTCAGGTCAAAGATTTCTTGCTTTTCCTGTGAGATTGTAATCACGCTGAAATTCAGAAAGTGCCTAGCGTTTCACGGATAAACTCATCAATCCCCGGAGATCGTATGAAGAAAGCTGAAATACTGGAATGGCTGAAGACGGAAGCCCCCGAAAAACTCGAAACCCTTTGGCGTCGATCCGATGAGGTTCGCAAGGCTAACGTTGGTGATGAAGTGCACCTGCGGGGATTGATTGAGGTGTCCAATATCTGTGCGCGTGACTGCGGCTACTGTGGCATTCGCGTTGGTAATACCGATGTGTGCCGTTATCGCATGTCCGCTGATGAGATTATGGAGTCTGTCCAGTTAGCGGTGCAGTATGGGTATGGTACCGTCGTGCTGCAGGCTGGTGAAGATTACGGCATTACCCGAGACTGGTTGACCGATATAATTTCCCGGATCAAGCAAACTGCCGATCTTGCCATTACTCTCAGTCTTGGCGAGAGGGAAGACGATGAGTTGCTTGCCTGGCGACAGGCCGGCGCCGACCGGTATCTGCTCCGTTTTGAAACGTCCAACCGCGAGTTGTATGACCGGATTCATCCGCCGCTCCCCGGACGTGTTTCCGACCGTTTTCAGATTCTGCGCAGGTTAAGAGAAATCGGCTTCGAGGTCGGGAGTGGCATTATGGTGGGTATTCCTGGTCAATCGTATGATGATCTTGCCAACGATATTTTACTGTTCAAGGAATATGATATCGATATGATCGGCATCGGCCCCTATATTCCGCATCCTGGTACTCCGCTGGGAATGGCTCCGGATGAAAATGCCTGCCCCGACGGTGAGCAAGTGCCGGGCACCGAATTGATGACCTGCAAGGTTGTTGCCCTGACCAGGATACTCTGTCCGCTCATCAATATACCCAGTACTACGGCTTTGGCCACCATCAATCGTGTGGAAGGGCGAGAGCATGGCCTTTCACGCGGGGCGAATATTGTCATGCCGAATCTTACCCCCAGGAAGTACCGGGAGCTGTACGAAATATATCCGGCAAAAGCAAGCTGTGATGAAAATGCCGACGAAAGCAACAGCCGCATCAAGAACAGAATCAATGCAATGGGCAGGGTTATCGGCGCAGGGCGCGGTGATTCGGCCAACAAGCTGAACAGAGTTGCCTAGAATACGAGAGGAGTATACACATGAGTGGAATGCCATCTTTGAAATTAAGCGAACGCGCGGTTGATTTTATCAACGAAGATTTTATCAACGGTCTGCTGGCCGGTAAGCGGCCCGATGCTTCGCGCGTCCGGGAAATAATTGCCAAGAGTCTTGCAAAGGAAGCCCTCAGTGTCGAGGAAACCGCGGTCCTTCTGCGTGCCGATACTCCCGAGCTGAACGAGGAGATATTCGAAACTGCCAGGCAGCTGAAGAAGAATGTCTACGGAAACCGCATTGTGCTCTTTGCACCTCTCTATATCGGGAATAAATGTGTCAACGATTGCTCCTACTGTGCCTTCAAGCGGAGCAATACCCTTGCAATTCGACGTACCTTGACCGACCCGGAAATCCGCCAGCAGGTGGAAGCGCTGGAGAGCAAGGGGCACAAAAGGCTTATCCTGGTCTTTGGTGAACACCAGGCCTATGATGCCGAATTCATCGCCAACAGCGTCCGGGCAGTGTATGAAACCAAGGTGGGTCACGGCGAGATCCGGCGCGTCAACATCAATGCCGCTCCGCTCGATCATGAAGGGTATGCTACCGTCAAGGCCGCGGGAATCGGTACCTATCAGATTTTCCACGAGACCTATCATCATGATACCTACGCCCACATCCATCCGGCAAATACCCGCAAAGGTGACTACCTCTATCGTCTCGACGGTCTGAGCCGGGCCTTTGAAGCTGGGTGTGACGATGTGGGACTTGGCGTGCTTTTTGGTCTTTACGACTGGAAGTTCGAGGTGATGAGTCTGGTTACCCATGCTTTGTATCTGCAGGATCGTTATAATGTCGGTCCGCATACCATCAGTTTTCCGCGCCTCAGGCCGGCTTCCGGCGTCGACATCGACGAAAAATATCTGGTGAATGATGCCGACTTTAAAAAGCTCATTGCGGTCCTCCGTCTCGCCGTTCCCTATACCGGACTGATTCTCACCGCGCGGGAAAATGCCGAGCTGCGCCGGGAGTGCATGTCCTTCGGTGTGTCGCAGATCGATGCCGGCAGCCGGATCGAGTTGGGCGGGTATACCGAGGCCGGTGACGCCCAGGTGATGGAACGGGAACAATTCTCTCTTGGCGATGTCCGTTCCCTGGATGAGGTAATGCAGGAATTGATGGCTGACGGCTATGTGCCGAGTTTCTGCACTTCCTGCTACCGCGTCGGCAGGACAGGGGAGCACTTCATGGAATTCAGTATCCCCGGTTTCATCAAGGAGTACTGTACGCCGAATGCCCTTCTTACCCTGGAGGAGTACCTGGTCGACTATGCTTCTCAGGAAACCCGAAAGGTCGGGGAAAAACTCATTGCCGAAGAACTCGCCAAGCTACCGGAGGGCGATACAAAGGATATGGTGGTCAAACGGCTGAAGAGCATCAAGGAAAGCGGAGACCACGATATCTATTTTTGATCGTTGCACAACGCGCAATGAATCAGGCTCATTCGTAGGGGCAAACCTTGTGTTTGCCCTTCTGTCGAAGATTAGGAACCTGTGCGTTGTCGTGCGCAAGAGAATATATCTCACCGTTACAACTGTGTAGACCAAATCCCCGTAGTAAGAAGAGACCATGACAGACTACCGTACAGAAAAAGATCTGCTGGGAGAACGTGAAGTCCCCGCGAATGCCTTGTATGGCATTCACACGGTTCGCGGATTGGAGAATTTCCCCCTTTCCCGGCGACCGGTGAATTCCTCTTTGATCCATGCCTTTGGCGCGGTAAAACTTGCCTGCGCCAGAACGAACCATGGGCTTGGCTGGTGGGATGACGATAAGGCCGCGGCCATTGAGGCGGCCTGTGCCGAGATGATGGATGGGCTTTTGGATGCTCATGTCGTAGTGGACGCGCTGCAGGGTGGGGCGGGAACCTCGACGAATATGAATGTAAATGAGGTTCTGGCAAACCGGGCGCTGGAACTGCTCGGAAAAAGGCCGGGTGATTATGCCTGTGTGAGTCCGCTGGATGACATCAACCTCCACCAATCGACAAACGATACCTATCCGACCGCGCTCAAGGTTGCGGCTATCACTCAGCTTCGGCTTCTGGAGCGGGAAGTAGTCGCGCTTTTGGAGGAATTCCAGAACAAAGAGAAGGCCTTTGCCCATGTGGTCAAGGTTGGACGAACCCAATTACAGGACGCGGTGCTGATTACCCTGGGCCGCGAAATGTCGGCCTATGCCGAGGCTTTTGGCCGCGATCGCTGGCGAATTTACAAATGCGAGGAACGGTTGCGGGTAGTTAACCTTGGTGGAACGGCGGTTGGTACCGGTCTCGCCGCGCCCCGGCAATATATCTTCCAGGTTACCGAACAGTTGCGCAGCATTACCGGTCTGGGTCTGGCCCGGGCGGAAAATCTCATTGAAGTGACGCAAAACACTGATGCCTTTGTGGAAGTCAGCGGCATCCTCAAGGCCTGCGCTTCGAACCTGTTGAAGGTTGCCGGAGATTTACGCTTTCTTTCTTCCGGCCCCGATGCCGGCATCGGCGAGTTGCGGCTCCCGCCCCGGCAAGCGGGCTCGTCGATCATGCCGGGCAAGGTCAATCCGGTGATTCCCGAGGCTGTTTCCCAGGCTGCTCTGGCGGTCATGGCCCATGACCAATCCATTACTTTTGCCGCGTCCCTGGGGAATCTGGAACTGAATGCATTCCTGCCCCTCATTGCCGATTCTCTCCTGGGAAGCCTTGATTTGCTGACCAACGCCTGCTCTATGCTCCGACGGTTCTGCATAGCCGGATTGGAGGCCGATGAGGCCAGATGCCGCAGGAATGTCGATAGCGCGACGGCAACCCTTACGGCGCTGATCGATATGATCGGCTATCATGCGGCGCAGGAGCTTGCCGCGGAATCAACAGCGACCGGCAAGGGAATTCGGACTGTCGTACTTGACCGCGGTCTGCTCACCGCGGAGGATTTTGACGAACTGGTGTCGGCGGAGAATGTTACAAAACTTGGTTCTCCGCTCAGGAAGGAGAAAAAACATTCATGAGGAATACACCCAAGGGTTTCAGATTACATATTGGACTGTTTGGCCGCCGTAATGTGGGAAAGTCATCGTTGTTGAATTCCTTGACCCGCCAGACTGTTTCGATTGTTTCAGATATTGCCGGTACTACGACGGATCCGGTTGAAAAGCCGATGGAGCTGCTTCCCATTGGCGCCGTGCTCTTTATCGACACGGCCGGTATTGATGATGTGGGTGCGTTGGGTGAGATGCGGGTGCAGAAAACCAAGCAGGTCTTCGACCGCACCGATGTCGGCATTATCGTCACGATTGCCGGAGAATGGGGTGAATTCGAGGAAACAATCCTCGCTGAACTCCGGGAACGAAAAATACCGGTAATCGTGGTCTTCAATAAAACGGATGTGGCCAGTGTGGACACTGCCCAGGAGGCCAGGCTCAGAGAGCTTCAGATCACCTGCGTCGAAACGTCCGCTGCCCGGGGAGAAGGTGTCCTCGATCTGCGTGAAGCCTTGGTCAAGGCCGCGCCGGAAGAGTTCATCAATGCTCCGGCAATCATTGGCGACCTGATCCCGGCAGGTGAATTGGCGGTCCTGGTGATACCGATCGATCTGGAAGCCCCGAAAGGCCGCCTCATCCTGCCCCAGGTCCAGTCGATCAGGGATATCCTCGATAATGACGCCTACTGTCTGGTGGTCAAGGAGCGGGAGCTGCGCGATGCTCTCGATCGACTGAAGCGGCCGCCCGCTTTGGTGGTAACTGATTCACAGGCGTTTCTCAAGGTTGCCGCCGATACCCCTGATGATGTCCTCATGACCTCCTTTTCGATTCTTTTTGCCCGCTTCAAGGGAGATCTGGTGGAATTCGTGCGCGGCGCCCTGGCCATCGAGAACCTGGCTCCGGGGGATAAAGTCTTGATTTGCGAGTCCTGTTCCCATCATCCGATCGGTGAGGATATCGGCCGGGTGAAGCTTCCGCGCTGGTTGCGTCAGTATGTCGGTGGAAAACTGGAATTTACCCATGTGCAGGGACATGACTTTCCTGATGATTTGAGCTCCTATAAGCTCGCGGTGCACTGCGGGGCCTGCATGTGGAACCGCCGCGAGGTCCTGTCCCGCATAATCCGATGTCAGCAGGCCGGGGTCCCCATCACCAACTACGGGCTGGCCATTGCCTACTCGCTTGGAATTTTCGAGCGGGCACTACGGCCTTTCCCTGGAGCTCTTGAAGTGTATCAGCAAAGTATCTCTCGTTAGGAGCCTGTCGGACTTAGGAAATCAAAGCGAAAATCCGGCTGGGCGAGGACAGATTTTGTCGATTTTGCAGGGTAATAGTTGTTCTATTGCCCAAAAAAGCGGCGAAATATGGGCCGCCCTGACGGATTTGCAGTAGATTCACCCTACGTCCGGCAGGCTCCTAGTATGTTGCGGAGAAAAGCCGGATGCGCCATTCTGGCTACGGGAATTCCCCTCTCGGTGAATTTTCGCTGTTGCCAAAATCACCTCCAAGTCCCGCAGGCGCGGGAACTGGGGGTGATTAACTCGAATACTTACTGTTCCAGTAGCCATTACTTTTATAGCATGTCTCAGTACGAACATTCCAAGGTCACGCTTTTCACTTCTCACCATCCAGCCCTTTTTTTCTGCCTCTCTCAACTTTTTGCACCTATGTAAGCCCCCCCCTTCTTGCTTGAATTTCACCCCTCCGGCTGGCAGGCGATTTTCGTGCCAACCGGGCCAAATTATGCCGGTTTACCTTAAACAAATTCTCTTCAGAGGGGAGCAAAAATCTTTATAGATAAAAGTTTATCAAATAGCTTGACCTGGGTTGAAAGGGTATGCTATACGATAAAAAAATATCGATAAATAACTACGTAAATAGCTATTATGTTGGCAGTTTTTAATGGATCGGAATGTGTTCAAAATCGACAAGCTGCCCACGGTCAGGCGCCTTCCCGCATACCTCCACATCCTCCGGCAGCTTGCCCGGTGTGATGAGAAGTTTGTCTCGTCCGCGTTCCTGGCGGAAAAGTTGAACATTGAACCAATCCTGGTTCGTAAAGATTTCGAATTGACCCGCGTCGCCGGTACTCCTCGCGTCGGCTACTCGATCAGCGGCCTGATTGCTTCGATTGAAGAGTTCCTCGGCTGGGGTGAAGATCTGGATGCTATCCTGGTGGGGGTCGGGCAGTTGGGTGCTTCGATTCTTGGCTACCGTGAGTTGATGGATTTCAGGCTCAGAATTCTGGCTGGTTTTGATAGTGATCCGGAAAAGGTCGGAACAGCGGTTCACGGGGTGCCTGTTTTCGCCGTTACCAGATTGGAAGAGCTTTTAGGCAGGCTTCGGGCACGTCTCGCGATTTTGACTGTTCCGTCCGCTGATGCCCAGAACATAACGGACCTGCTTGTTTCTTCGGGCATCAGAGGCATCTGGAACTATACCTCGGAAAATATTGTTGTCCCTGCGGATGTCATCACTCAAAAGGAAGATCTGGCCTCAGGATTGGCGGTGTTATGCGTGAAGATGTCTCGAAATATGCCGTCCCCTCTCTGATTGAAGGAGATTTTCCGTGAAGCCGAGAATTAAAATCTGCATGGGCAGCTCCTGTTTCAGACGGGGGAACAGGAAAAATCTCGAATTCATCGAGTCGTACTTGGAAGAGCACGGATTTGTCGCGGAGGTTGAACTGGTGGGCAGCCGGTGTGAGGAGCAGTGCCGCAAGGGGCCGAACCTCGAAATCAATGGCCAGATGTATCACGAGGTGAGCCAGGAAATTCTGGCCGGGCTTCTGGAACAGGTTGTCGGGAGGTGCTCGGGTGAGTAGCATGGATTCGAGAAAACCTGTCTATACGGAAAAAACCGAGTGCCAGGATTGCTTTAAATGTGTCCGCAAGTGCCCTGTCAAGGCAATCGAGATTGAGGAGGGGCGGGCCTCTATCGCTTCCGACCTCTGTATCTTCTGCGGCCACTGCGTCGATGTCTGCTCCACGAAAGCGAAGAAAATCCGTGACGACCTCGATCAAGCGAAGGAACTGCTCAAGCGGAAATCCCATGTTTATGTCTCCCTTTCACCCTCTTATGTAGGCGAGTTCGCCGGTCTTGATCCCGCCTGCCTGATTGCCGCCCTGAAGAAATTGGGCTTCAGTGGCGTGAGTGAAACAGCCCTTGGCGCTCAACAGGTTTCCGCACGAGTCGCCGAGCACCTTCGGCAGGGAGACTCAAAGCTTACCATTTCATCTGCCTGTCCTGCCGCGGTTGATTTCGTCCAGAAATACCTTCCTGAGCAGGCAGACTCCGTTACCCCCATTTTTTCCCCGCTGCTTTCTCACTGCCGGCTGCTGCGCAAGATTTACGGCGAGGATATCGGCATCATTTTCATTGGCCCCTGTGCCGCGAAAAAGCGTGAAGCCGATCGCCATCCAGACCTCCTTGATGTCGCCCTTACCTTTCAGGATCTCCACCGCTGGTTCGCGGAGGAGTCAATTGCCCTCGATACGATGATCCCGAGAGGCGGGGATGTCTTTCTGCCGGAAGCGGCAGGTGAAGGAGCTCTCTATCCCGTTGAAGGAGGGATGAACGAGACCATTCGTTTGTTGGGTGACTTCACGGATGTCCGTTTCATGACCTTGGCAGGCGTGTACTGTATTAACAGGGCGCTGACCGGTCTTAAAATCGATGAGCTTGACACCAGGGTCTTTGTCGAGATTCTCGCTTGCCAGGGAAGTTGTGTACATGGTCCCTGCACCAGCAAGCAGCGACCGTACCTGCTGGACGAACTGGAAGTCTATAATCGCGCCAATGTGCCGACCGGGCGCATCGAACGGAATGTTTTAGTCGAGATCGAAGGTCTGCACCGGGAAGCGCCGCTTCCGGTGCAGCATCATACCGAAGAGCAGATCAGCAAGGCACTTCAGCAGGTTGGCGCTTACCGGGCGGAGGACGAGCTGAATTGCGGAGGCTGCGGCTATGATACCTGCCGGACTCTCGCCAGTGCTTTGCTGACAGGCCGGGCAGAACCTTCCATGTGTCTCTCCCATCTGCGCAAATTAGCCCAAAAGAAGGCCAATGCCTTGCTCCGCTGTATCCCGATGAGTGTCGTCATTGTCGGCGCCGACATGAAGGTCATTGAATGCAATGAGAACTTCATCCGGATGTTTGACGCCGAGTCCCTGTTTGTCAACCAGATTCAGCCGGGACTTGAGGGCGCCTGCCTCGAAAAGCTGGTGCCATTCTCCGACCTGTTTCACCCGGTACTGCTCACGGGGCAGGATCTCCATCGCGATTCGCTGCACATCAATAACAAGATCTACAACATTACGATCTTCACCATAGAAACCAACCAGGTAGTCGGCGGCGTCATCCTTGATGTCACCGATACGGAAATGCATCGGGAACAGATTGCCCAGCGGGCCAAACAGGTGATTCGGAAGAATCTGGAAACAGTCCAGGAAATCGCTTTCAGGCTTGGCGAAAATATGGCTGATACCGAAATACTCCTCAGATCACTTGCCTACGGTTTTTCTTCCAAGGATATCCGTCTCATGGACGAGGCCGAGGATGGTTCAAATGTGGTCTAGAAGATTCGCGCTCGCGGATAATGAGGAAATCAAGGAGAGTGTCATTCCTGATGATCTTTTTATCGAAATAGAGTGTTGCCGGCAGAACAAACATGGTCAGGACATTTGCGGTGATTCCTTCATGACGCACAAGCTTCCGGAAGAAGATCGCGTTATTTCCGTTCTTTCCGATGGGCTTGGTCATGGACTCAAGGCAAACATTCTTTCAACCATGACCGCGACCATGGCGCTGAAATTCACCGCCAGCGATGTTGATCTGATCTGTTCCGCGGAAACAATAATGAATGCCCTGCCGGTGTGCCGGATCAGGAATATCAGCTACGCAACTTACACAATCGTTGATATCAGGATGCAGACCGATATCAGTATCGTCGAGATGGACAATCCGCCCTTTTTGCTGATTCGCGATGGCGAAGCGTTAACGGTTCCTTTCAAGGAAGTCGAGTCGCCTTCCCTTGAGGGCCGGAAAATGAAGACCTACAGCTTGCAGGCCTTGCCGGAGGATCGGCTGGTCATCATTTCTGACGGGATTTCCCAGTCGGGAATCGGGACCGAACAGTTCCGGCTTGGCTGGAGGGTTGAGGGGTGTAAAAGATTTGTCCTCGAGCAAGTGTGTCTCGATCCGCAGATTTCCGCCCGCTCGCTTGCCGGCAAAATTCTCGTTGAGGCGCTGGATAAGGAAGAGGGCGGCCATGCCTATGATGACATGACCGTTGCCGTTTTTTACTTCAGGAAGCCTCGTCGCATGCTCGTTTTGACAGGACCGCCCTTTCATCAGAATCGTGACGCCTATTTTGCGAATATCTTCGATTCGTTCAAGGGGATGAAGGTGATTTGCGGCGGGACGACGGCTAATATTGTAGCCCGGGAGCTGGATCGTACGATTGTTGCCCACCTCGAACCCACAGCCGGGGACATTCCGCCCATTGCGACTTTTGAAGGTGCGGATCTAGTAACCGAAGGGCTTCTCACCCTGACCAAGGTTGCGCAGATGCTGGAAAAAGGCGAGAGGCCATCACGCCGGAATGCCGCAAC
>JAJZQA010000059.1 GCA_021810985.1 Deltaproteobacteria bacterium | reverse complement strand
CCCGATCTACATCTACCACAAGCGGCACATTGCCGCCGGCATTCCTTCCATGTACGGGAAATACCACGAAGTAAAATTCGAGGCGATGGGCCTTACCTTCCGGCTCGAAAGACTGGCAACGGCCCTGATGACGAAACTTATCGGCCAGATGAACATGAATTACATCACCGCCAAGTCACTTCGCCGGATCGCCCGCATTATCGAACTGTTCCGCCACGGCATGATGCTCGACGGGATCACGAATCAAGGATTTGACGCGAACCTGAAGATGTTCCAGTACAGTCTCACCTCCGCCAGCTTCACCCTGGACCAGTTCGTTAACCTTTTCCAGTTCATGGCCCAGAACATCCGCGAAATTATCTATGAATATTTCCTGCGCAATTTCGACATGCCCTTGAGGTGCGTGGCCCTCCAGCAGACCGGGCATGAGCGAATTGCCGGGCCTGACGACCAACAGGAAGTTCATCGGATTTCGGAAAAGTTTTACCGGGAGGTGCTCTCTTCCGCCTTCCTCGTACAGCCGCTGGACAATTTCATCTCCGACGTCCTCAACACGCTGAGGACCATGGTGGGAAGCCTGACGCCCGAGGTTCTGCACAACATTATGAGCTTCGACTCGGATCTGATTATCAGTCCCATTTACCGCAGCACCCCGGAAATGGACAATCAGATCTTCCTCGGCGCCAAGGCCTATTTCCTGAAGCAGCTCTATGCCAATGATTTTCCCATTCCACCCGGCTTTGTCCTGACCACCGAACTGTTCCGGCACCGCAAGGCAATCCTGCGGAATCCGGAACTGACGGCCGAAATAGAGGAACTGGTCCGGCAGAAAATTTGCGACCTGGAGGAGATCACCGGTAAGAAACTGGGAGACCCGGAAAACCCGCTGCTTTTCTCCGTGCGCTCCGGCACCGCCATCTCCATGCCGGGGGCCATGGATACCTACCTGAACGTCGGGATGAATGACAAGGTCGCCGAGGGCCTGAGCCGCAAGCCGCATATGGGCTGGACCGCCTGGGACTGTTACCGGCGCTTCCTCCAGGGTTGGGGCATGGCCCACGGCATCCCCCGTGATGAATTTGACCGCAAGATGTCCCACTTCAAACACCTCTACCAGGTGGCGCGCAAGGTTCAGTTCACGGACAACCAGATTCGCGAGATCGCCCTGTCATACAAAGATCTCCTGAAGGAACACCGGGTTCACCTGGAACAGGACCCGTTCCGCCAGATCATCCAGGCGATTCTTTCGACCATGGATTCCTGGTATACGGACCGGGCAAAGACCTATCGACGCCATCTGCAAATTGCCGAAGAATGGGGTACCGCGGTCATGGTGCAGGAGATGGTACTCGGCAATCTCGGCGCAGACTCCGGCACCGGTGTATTTTTCACGCGCGACCCGATGGAGGAAAAGCCGGGGGTCAACCTGTATGGAGATTTTACCCTCTTCAGCCAGGGCGAAGATGTCGTTTCCGGCCTGGTTCATACCCTGCCGATTTCTGAAAAACAGCGCAAGAACACTCCGGGGAATCTGAAAATATCCCTGGAAAAAGACTTTCCCGAGGTGTATCAGGAACTGCGCCACCTGGCAAAACTTCTGGTGGAATCCTACGGCTTCAATCACCAGGAAATAGAATTCACCTTCGAGTCACCCCGCAAAGAGGACTTGTACATCCTCCAGACAAGGGATTATACTACCAGTCAGCCGGAAAAACTTTGCGTCTTCGCCACCGAGCAGAACTCCATGCAATTCCTTGGCTCCGGAATCGGCATTGGCGGTGGCGCCATGAACGGTATCATCGTTTTCGACCGCGACGACCTGAAGGAGGCTGCCGCAAGGTTTCCCGGCAGCAAAAAAATCCTGGTCCGACCCGACACCGTTCCCGACGATATCGACATGATTTTTGACTGCGACGGGCTCCTCACGGCTCGAGGCGGAGCCACCTCACACGCCGCGGTTACCGCGGCCCGGCTCGGCAAAATCTGTATCGTCAACTGCAAGGTGCTTCAGGTTGTGGAAACGGACAAGAAATGTTTCATCAACGGGGTGGAGTTGGGGCTCGGCGACAAAATCGCTATCGATGGCAGACTCGGCAATATCTATCAGGGGAATTATCCGCTGGAATACACGGAAAGCTATTAATACCAATTCCAGAGCAAGGATGATCTCAAGGCGGCGAGAATTAAGGCTGCGAGGCGTACTGAAGAGTACGTTGGGTAACCAAAGTCGACCCAACGCAGAGAGGGCCTTGATCTGGAATTGGAATAACGGGACCCGGCAAGGCACCGGGCTCGGGCAGTCATATCACAAGGAGGGCAACAATGAGTACAGGAGACAAATCATCGCAGCCGTTGGGCATCAACGGGCTGGGGCGAATCGGGAAGCTGACCCTTTGGAACCATCTTCTCACAAGAGGCTTCGAGAGGATCATCGTAAACACCGGCCGTGAGGTAGGCAGGAGTCTTGAGGATCTGATCCAGGTAATCGAGACCGATTCCACCTACGGCACCCTCAGCAGATTCCTGTACGGCCATTCACGCAAATGCGAAATCAAAATCGTTGATGCCGACCAGGCGATCCTTGATATTGACGGAATCATGGTCAAAATTCTCCGGGAAGCAAGGAATCCGAAAGATATCGCCTGGCGCAAGGAAGGGGTCCGGCTGGTCGTGGAAACCACCGGCCAGTTTCTCGACCCGACCCTTCCGGCCGACCACAAATCGGGCAGCCTCCGCGGCCACCTGGAAGCAGGAGCGGAAAAAGTTCTGGCATCGGCGCCCTTCAAGATCAAGGACAAAACCAAAGCACTGCCTGACGACAGCATTCTTCTGGTGCAGGGCATCAACCACACCGACTTCGACCCCACCCGGCACCATGTCATTTCCGCGGCCTCCTGCACCACCACCGGTTTGGCGCACATGATCAAGCCGCTCTTGGAAACAAAAGAGACCTCCCACATTCTGACCGCTTCCATGTCCACGATCCATGCGGCAACCAACACCCAGAGCGTCCTCGACTCGGTGCCGAAAACCGCGGCCACGGACCTGCGCAAGAATCGCTCGGTAATGAACAACATCATCCTCTCGACCACCGGATCCGCCAAGGCCCTGGAAAAGGTCCTGCCGGAGATCAAACGGGTCGGATTCATGGCTGATTCGGTGCGCATTCCCACCAGCACCGTGTCCCTGATCATTCTCAACCTGACCTTTCACACCCCGTTGGACGAGGCGGGCGAGCCGGTGATTACCCATACCTTTCTGAATGATATGTACCGCAAGGCAGGTGAAAGCTCCCAGAAGGACATGCTGGTTTTCAGCAACCGCCAGAACGTCTCTTCCGACCTGCTTGGCATTCCGGCCGCGGTTGTCATCGAAGGGCACGAAACCCACACCCGCACCGGATTTATCAACCTGCCGCCGGAAACTCTCCAGGGTCTCGGCGTGCCGGCTGAAACCGAGGTACAGATTCCCGTTACCCACGCAAAACTATTCGGCTGGTACGACAATGAGTACGGCAGCTATGTAAACTGCCTCGGCCAACTGACCGGTTATATCGCGAAAAACCTCGGCTGACGTCCAATCAGGTAAGTATCATCGCAAACGGCCTGGCGAACTATCGCCAGGCCGTTTGTCGTTCAGCGCGTTGTCTCAAAGCCTTGGCAGATCACTTTCACGCAAGGTAATTTGACTTTAGAACTGAAACCGGTGTATGAGTAATGAACGCAGTCCATCGGACATCTTTTCTGAGATTTTTCATGTACCGCTACGATACCAAGGAGAAATCGCATGCCCGGTAGAAGAAAAACCACCCTCGCCATTTTGGCCGTCCTTGTTCTAACCCTGCCCTTCCTTGCTTCACTGCTGAAGCTGTACGTCGACTGGCATTTCTTTGCGGAAACCGGCTATTCCGAAGTACTCACGACCTCTCTGCTGGCCAAAATCGGCTGCGGGCTTTTTTTCGGGGGTTTGCTGCTGGCGGTTCTCCTGCTCAACCTGATCCCGGCTCTCCGCTCGAAGTTCCCCCGGGTTGCCCTTACCATTATGGAAGGAACACTTTATCAGCTGAAAAGCGCTGAGGCGGAGCGGCTCATCAAACCGATCGGCTTGATCGCCGCGGGAGTGCTGGCCCTTTTTGCCGGCAACTGGGGCGCTCTGCAGTGGGAAAAAGTCCTCCTCTATTTGAATATGCTGCCGGTCGGCATCACGGATCCCATACTGGGTAAAGACATCGGCTTTTACCTGTTCAGCCTGCCGCTGCTGGAGACCCTGGCGGCATTTTCCCGGCTGGCAGTGCTCTTCGCCATTCTGCTTGTCACCGTGGTCTACTTCGTCAATGGCGGCATCAGCTTGACGCCCAACAGTCTAAATGTAGCTGTTAAAGTCAGAAAACACCTGGCTCTATTAGGAGGTTTTTTTCTCCTGACCGTATCCGCGGGTTTCTACCTGGACTGCTTCAAATTGCTTTTCTCGGAATCCGGCGCTGTCTACGGAGCAGGATACGCCGACGTAACCGCACGTCTACTGGTCTACCGCATCCTTGCCATCCTTACCCCGCTGGCAGCGATTGTCTTCTCAGCAGGCCTGTGGAAAGCCCGCTGGCGGCAGGCACTGGTTGCACCGGCAATTCTCATTGCCGTGTTTTTCATCGGGATCAAAGTGTATCCCGGCCTGCTGCAGAAATTCAAGGTCGCACCCAATGAACTCGCCCTGGAGATGCCCTATATCGAGCACGGCATCAAATTCAGCCGTCTCGGCTATGATCTGGACAAGATTGAAACCATCCCCTTTGATGTGGACGACAAGCTCACTGCCACGGACATCGTCAACAACGACCAGACCATCAAGAATATCCGGCTCTGGGATCACGCTCCGCTCCTCAGGACCTACAGCCAGCTGCAACAGATCAGGACCTACTACAAGTTTCACGACGTGGATAACGACCGCTACCTGGTCAACGGCCACTATTCGCAGGTCATGCTCTCGCCGCGGGAGCTCTCGTACAACGACCTCCCCAGCAGGAACTGGATCAACGAGCGGCTCATCTTCACCCACGGCAACGGCCTCACCTTCGGACCGGTCAGCAGAATCAGCAATGAAGGGCTTCCCGAATTTTTCATCAAGGACATCCCCGCGGTCAGCCTTGCCGACATCAAGGTCACCAGACCGGAAATCTACTACGGGGAGTTGTCCAACGATTACGTCATCGTCAAAACCAGAGTCCCCGAATTCAGCTACCCCACCGCCACGGGCAACATCAATACCACCTATAACGGAAAGGGTGGCGTTCCCCTCGATTCGCTGCTGAAAAGAACACTGTTCGCTGCATATTTCAAAACTGAAAAAATCTTCCTTTCCTCGGATATCAGCAAGGAAAGCCGGATCCTCTATTACCGGAACATAGTTGAACGAGTGAAGACGGTGGCCCCGTTCCTGCTTCTGGACTCCGACCCCTATATGGTCGTGGCCAAAGACGGAAGGCTCGCCTGGATGATCGACGCCTACACATCGTCAGGGAACCTCCCCTACTCGAAGCCGATCTCGAATGGGATCAATTACATGAGAAAGTCGGTTAAAATCGTCATTGACGCTTACGAAGGGACCCCAAATTTTTACATCAGCGACCCGCACGATCCACTGATCAAGGTCTATGCCCGCATTTTCCCGCAGCTGTTCAAACCCATGGCTGCCATGCCGGAAGACCTGCGTGCCCATATCCGCTATCCCCATCAATTCCTGAGAATCCAGGCAGCCATGTTCGCAGCCTACCACATGACCGATCCCAAGGTTTTTTACAACAAGGAAAACCTCTGGGAGATCCCTTCGCTCGGTGAAAACCCGATGGAGCCCTATTACACGATCATGAAACTCCCCGGTGAAAAAAAGGAGGAATATATCCTCCTTCTCCCCTTCACCCCGGCAAAAAGGGACAATCTGGCGGCCTGGCTCACTGCACGTTGCGACGGAGCCGACTATGGCAAGCTCCTCGCCTACACCTTCCCCCGCGACCGGCTGATCTATGGGCCGAAACAGATTGATGCGCGGATCAACCAGGACTCCAGCATCTCGCAACAACTGACCCTTTGGGGGCAACGCGGCTCTGAAGTTATCCGGGGCAGCATGCTGGTAATTCCGATCGAGAAATCGCTGCTCTATGTGCAACCGCTGTACCTTGCGGCAACAGATAAAATCGGACTTCCCGAGCTGAGAAGGGTCATTGTCGCCTACCGGGACGAAGTCGTTATGGAGGAAACTCTGGAGCTGGCGCTGCGGAAACTGTTCGGCGGCACCAGATCAACCCCGCCAACAACCGGAGAAAGCGGTCCAACTCCGGCAGTGTCCCAACAAGGTCTGGCAGCAGAGGCGATGAAGATCTACGACCGGGCAGTCGAGATGCAACGTCAGGGAAACTGGTCGGGATATGGAGAAGAATTGCGTAAACTCAAACAGATCCTGCAACAGCTGGCCCGGCAGTAAGTCAATTCAACATCCCGCTTCTAGGAGCCTGTCGGAGCTAGGGTAAATCTGCTGCAAACCCGTCTGGACGGTCCAGATTCCGTCGCTTTTTTGGCCAATAGAACAACTATTGACCAGCAAAATCGACAAAATCTGTCCTCGCCCAGCCTGGTTTTCGCTTTGATTTCCTAAGTCCGACAGGCTCCTAGCGGAAAAACAGACGGCGGAGAGCTTTCCAAGCTCCCCGCCGTTTCTCAAATTCGCTTCACAGTAGTCCCAGGACCTCGTCGTCCTACCGGCCTCTGGCCGCATTTCAAACGAGTTTCAGAATATCACGAATTTTCCGCACCAGATCATTCGGTGAAACAGGCTTTCCGACAATCTCCACCGCACCATCCGGCAGGCCGCGGACCGGGTCAATTTTTTCCTGATACCCGCTCATAAAAAGCACCGGCAGCTCCGGACGTTTTTCATGGATTTTCTGGAAAGCTTCCATGCCATTCATCCTGGGCATGACAATATCGAACAGCAACAGGTCGGGTGCGGTTTCCATTTCCCTGAATTTTTCCACGGCATCGAGTCCATCAACCGCCTCAACCACGGCAAAACCAGACTTTTCGAGGATTTCACGGCTTACCGTCCTGACCAAATCATTGTCGTCCGCCAGCAGTATCACCGGGTTTGTTGGGCGCCCCATCACGGGGCGTTCAACCAGACTTCGATCAATTTCTTCCGAGGCACTGGGCAGATAGATGGTAAATACGCTGCCTGAGCCAAGAGCCGATTGGGCGGTAATGAAGCCCCCCAACTGCTTCACCGTCCCATAGGCGCTGGGGAGGCCAAGGCCCGTCCCTTGGCCCACGTTTTTCGTTGTATAAAACGGCACAAAGATATTTCGCTGGGTTTCCGGATCCATGCCGACTCCCGTGTCGGTAACCGTCAGACAGGCATAGCGACCTACCTTGCCGAACCCGTTTACCCGAATAAAGTCGGTCCCCATTTCCGCCAGGTTTGTTGTTATAAAGAGATTGCCGCCGTCGGGCATGGCGTCGCGCGAGTTCGAGGTAAGACTCAGAAGGATTTGCTCAATACATTGACAATCAGCAACTACCTGTAAGACCGGAAATTCGTGCCTTATGACCAACTGTGCCTTATCACCCAAAACAGAGAGCAGCTTTTCCGCAATCAGGTTCACGCACTCGACCAGATTGATCCTGCTGACTGAAATCATCTGTTTCCTGCTGAATGCCAAAAGCGATTGCGTAAGCCCCGCGGCCTTCTCCGCGGCGCTCAGGATCCTGTCCTGGTACTGGTGTACCGGATCACTTTCATCGGTCCTCATTTTCGACAACGTACAGAAACCGATGATCGCCGTAAGGATGTTATTGAAGTCATGGGCAATGCCGCCCGCAAGGCGTCCGACCGCTTCAAGTTTCTGGTGCAGCTGAACCTTTTCCTCAAGCTTTTTCTGGTCGGTAATATCCTGCCCGATGCCGATATTTGTTCCATCCGAAAGTTTAACATTTGCCCAGCGGGTTTCGATAACCCGGCCATCCCGCACCCTGAGGTGAAAATTTTGCCAGACACCCTCCGCCCTGGTGATAAATTCACTGGCGAATTGCCGGTACTCGGGATCCGGATAGAGTTCCTCCAGGAGGTCATGTTCCTGCATAGCCTCCAGGGTCCATCCGGTGATTGTTTCCCAGGCAAGATTCCCGTAGGCAATTTTTTGATCCGTGTCGAAACATACAATCATTGCCGGAATTATATCGAGAATGGCCTGCAGCATTTCCTTTTGCTGGATAACATGATTTTCGATTTTTTTTCTATCCGTAACATCTAGTAATAACCCCTGGTAGGCTAGAGGCAGGGAATTCTCGTCCCGCAGGACTACGGTCCGGTCATCCAACCAGCGTACCTGGCCTTGCCCGTCAATGATCCGGTACTCACCGGAGAATTCATCAATACCTTCGGAGGTGTAGCGAGCGAGGTCATCACGGACACGCGGCAGGTCATCAGGATGGATGATATCGGCAAAACATAATCCATTTGAAAGAAATTCCTCGGGACGGAAGCCGAATTGCCAGATGTTGTCGGACACGAATTGGACCGACCACTTGTCATCGGCGCTCCAGCGAAAAGCAACCGCGGGGCTCTGATTGACGATTGTTTCAAGCTCAAGGAGCTTCTCTTCATGGGATTTTTCGTGGATGGCATCAATCATGGCATAATCCGTAATCAGTCAAATCAGCTTTGTGAAACCACCCGTTGGCCTGGGAGAGAAACTTGCGGTCGCCTCAGTTCTTTCGGAATTCATCTATTGGACAGTATAAACGCAACAAATCTCAGCCAGCCACTACAACAGAATTTGGTCTGAAGTACTTTAAAAGAAAACTGCCTGAGCAATGGGCATTTAGTTAACAGTATACCCAACCGATACAACCTCGCAACAATCCTTCGCCGGCATTTTTTCAGGATTTACAGCAGAAATCGTGGCAACGTCATCGATCTGGAAACAACTGAAAGACCAAGACCTCCCGAGGCCCATTGAACTGTTGAGCGGATAAAAACTGAGCACTTTTCAACCGGAAACGAAGGAAGTTCGGAGGGAAAATCAGGGGGGAATTTCTCTTTGCCTATCAAGGACGCGCAGTTTCGGCACGAACCACTCGCAACAGAAAAAGGCTGGAGGAGTCCCCCCAGCCTTTGATTTTTTCCTTTACGTAACGCGGACACCATTGCGGATTCTACTTTCTGACAAAAATCTCACGAGCCATATTGGTATCGATGGCAAATTCTGAATAACCGACACTGAAAATGTAGGAAGGAAAGGTCTGGATCAGCCGGATTCTGTTGCCGGGGAGGACCCCCATGGCCATCAGTTTCTGCATCTTCTTGTTGTCCTCGGTCTGAATGTAGGCTATCTCGCCCTCATCATTGGGTTTCAGTTCCGTAAGGGGTACCACTCCCAGGTTCCCGCTGCGTTGCGCCTCCAGGCAACACTCGCCGGGAGGAATTGTCTTGCCGTGCGGACTGGTGGAAGGATGGTTGAGGAGCGTGCAGACCTTCGTGTCGACCCCTTCATTCAAAAGATGCTCGAACTGGCAGGCTTTTTCCTTGGCCGCTTCGCCGCGAATATTGAAGACATCCATCATCAGGCGCTCCGCGAGCCGGAACCGCCGGACAATCTTGCGCCCTTCGTCTTTTCCCTCTGGACGAAGATAGACCCGTCCCTCTTTCACCTCGATAAGGGCAAGGTCGGTCAACTCTTGAAAGACCGGATCCTCGGGGGTAAGGGGAATTTTCTCCATATCGGTGAAGAGAGTTCCCTCCTCCTCAACCTCTATCCAGAGTTCTTCCAAAATTTCTTCTGCTTTTTCAGATAATTTCATGTCAGCTCCCCGACTTTTTGAACATTTTTCTGATTTTCCTCACCAGCGAAGGCTCCGGAGGGTTTTCATAATTGCAGCGTGGACATTTGATTTTATTGCAGGCAGAGGTCATCGGACAACTGCTGCAGCCCTGATCG